>CAMTPD010000278.1 GCA_947074265.1 uncultured Porphyromonadaceae bacterium | reverse complement strand
CTCAATCTCACACCTTAGTGCGTCATTTGTTATTCTGTTGTATAAAAGTAGATCCGTTTTATAGGGCATCAACAAATCATCGATCTCCATCAATAACTTTCCCAGTACAGTAGAAGAAAGCGTTTCTCCATATAAAACGAGATCAAGATCGGAATAAGGTTTATAATTCCCTTTCGCTCTAGATCCGAAAAGAACAACCTTGTCTACTTCAACTGTAGAAGAAAAGATATTCTTTAGAGAATACAACTCTTCGTCTTTTATACCAAACTGATTCATCTCTATTTTCAACGATCAAATATACCACCTTTGAGCTTAGACACCTTTGAATTCATTTTCTCTTCAAAGGCTAAAAAAGCCGGATAATAGGTATCAGTTACTTTATTACAAATCTCGATTGCCGTATCTTCATTATAGGTGTGCGATGATTTGTTTCGGGAAACAATCATATCCATCCACACGTGCGCATCAACAATTAGCTTTAAATAGAAAGCTTCACGTATCGCATCACGAGAACCGCCCAATGTATCATCACCTTGATACTCGGCATAGTCTTTCATTACCTTCCAAGCCAGTTCCTGCGTATATTCAAATCGCTGAATAACCCCTTCTCGGACGATCTCGTTCAAGATAGAGTTGTCGGCAGCTTCTTTTCGATGCATTTGAATATACTCGACAGCTTGCTTCAAGCGACTCAGCGCTTTTTTGTAATTTGAAAAACGTTGTTCCCAACGGACAGACTCGCTCATAATTAATGCTCTAATGGTTTTCTTATTTCCAGTTTTTGTAGGGATTTTTGGATAGCATGGCATTGTAATAGCGCACATCGCCGGTAACTTCCTTGCCCAACCACACCGGAATCTCGATGCTCTCCTTTTCATTTTGCAACTCCACCTCGGCCATCACCAAGCCTTCGTTATCGCCATGAAACTCATCGATCTCAAAGGTATGCATCCCCACTTTGGCTTCATAACGCACTTTGTCGATCACACCCGGTTCGCACAATTGAATCAACTGTTCGGCATCGGCAACAGGAATCTCTTTTTCGTACTCAAAGCGAGACAATCCGGCTTTGTCCGAAGCCCCTTTGATGGTAAGATAACCTCGTTCGCCGCGGATGCGCACCCGCACCGTACGTTCGGGCACAGACGATAAATACCCCTGCACGATACGTTCGGCCAGATAAGTGTCTTTCTTAAATTCGCCCGACACCAAAAACTTACGTTCTATTTCAAATGCCATAACTCAGCATGTTTTATTTGATTGTTACCATCGTTGCACCGTATCCGTATTCTTGGAACGAAGCATCTTGTACACCGTATTTGTTGTATTTACGTCTTAGTTCGTCCATCAACGCTTTACGCAAAACGCCTTCACCTTTACCATGAATAAACACGATCTTTTGGCCGGTATTTTGTTTGTATAGATCCAATACACGTAGGAACTCATCCATTTGATAATGCAAGATAGCTGTATTGTCCATACCCGTAGTATCATCGATCAGCTCTTCGATGTGCAAATCCACCTCAACGATTTCCCCTTTGTTACGTTCCGACTTATCGATACGTTGTGTAGCGCGACGCTCTACACGCGCCTTTTGGTTCATCATTGTTTCGAGGTCGTGGTGCGACATTACCATCTCTTTCACCGGCAGATCGTTGCGCACAACATTGTAAACCAACGCACCTTCATTGAAGAAATCCGTTTGTTTAAAGCTATGTAGTTTGTAGAATTTCACCGTGTCTACACGAATCTCTACCGACATTGCATTTTTAAGTGCGAAAGCCTTCCCTTTTTTGTAAGCTGTAAATTGAATGCATACACGCTCCAAATCATTCAGATCTTCCTTTACAAACTCTTCCATAAACAAGCGCGTGTTTGGCTCGATCTCTTCTTGGAAGCGAATGTTCCAGCCATCTTCCGTTCTATTCATATACGAAAGCGACAAGTAATAGTTGCTCTCGTTGATGATGTATGCTTCGTAGTTTGAGGTTGAAAGTTCCTTTGGCTTCACTGGAAGAAAGGCAAGATATACATTCAACGCATCGTTGCCTTTGATCTCTTCCGGCGTGTATACCGGATCGTTATGCTCGGTACGACTAGCTGCTTTCTGAATCTCTTTGCTTGGTTGTACCGTTTTGCTTACTTGAATTTGTTGCTCTATCACAACACACTCGCGAATAAGCACCGGAGTTTCAAAGCCATCTTCTTCTTCCACCAATACAATATCTTTTCCTTGGAATCGTCTTACAACTCCACCACCTACACTATTTAGGAAGCGAACTTTATCGCCTATTTTAACGCTCATGATCTATTTTTCTAAATTGTTATACATGCAAAGTTGCTTATTTTTATGAACATATAAAAACAAAGCAACGCTCTTTCGACAAGATACATTAATTTTGCAAATCCAACCGTATGCGTGCGGTTGCATTCATATATTTTAGAACAAATGAAACAGACAAAAGAAATCAAAATAGAAGAATATAACTATCCGCTTCCCGACGAACGGATCGCTAAATTCCCACTTCCTCAGCGCGACACTTCGAAGCTGTTGCTTTACCGCCACGGTGAAATCGAGGAACATACGTTTAATCAAATCGACAACTACATTCCCGAGCAGGCACTGATAGTTTTCAACAACACGAAAGTAATTCAGGCACGCATGCATTTTACGAAAGATACCGGAGCAGTGGTTGAGATCTTTTGTCTCGAACCTTACGCACCCAACGACTATGCACTCGTTTTTCAACAAACCGAACGCTGCACGTGGGTATGCTTGGTTGGCAATTCGAAACGTTGGAAGAGCGGACTGCTTCAACAGCAACTTCAAGTAGGCGATAAGCAAGTAACCTTGAGTGCCGAGCGCATTCAAAACAACGGCGAAAGCAACCTTGTAGAGTTTACTTGGGACAATGCAGATGTAACATTTGCTGAGATACTGGATGCTTTCGGCGAACTCCCGATTCCTCCGTATTTGAAAAGAGACACGGAAGAAAGCGACCTTGAAACCTATCAAACGGTTTACTCGAAAGTAATAGGTTCGGTGGCCGCTCCTACAGCCGGCTTGCACTTTACGCCCGAAGTCTTCGAGGCTTTGAAGAAGAAACACGTTACTTGCGAAGAGGTTACCCTGCACGTTGGCGCCGGAACCTTCAAACCTGTAAAAAGCGAACTGATTCAAGATCACGAGATGCACACCGAGTTTATTTCGGTGAATAAGGCTACGATCGAAAACTTGTTGCACAAGCTGGATTGCGTCATTGCGGTAGGAACAACTTCGGTACGCACGATTGAGTCGCTTTACTTTGTAGGTGCCATTCTCGAAGCCAACCCAAATGCACAACCGGCTCACTTGAAAGTGACGCAATGGATGCCTTACGAAGGAAAACTTCCTACGATTACGGCACAAAAAGCGTTGCAAAACATCTTGGATTATCTGTCGGCACACAAGCTAGACAAACTAATGACCAATACGCAGATTATGATTGCACCGGGCTATTCGTTTAAGATTGTGCGCGGCATCGTAACCAACTTCCACCAGCCACAAAGTACGCTGCTACTATTGATCTCGGCCTTTGTCGACGGCAACTGGAAACCTATTTACGATTATGCACTAGCACACGACTTCCGTTTCTTAAGTTACGGAGACAGTTCGCTGCTACTACGATAAAACCAAATAAAAACGGG
>CAMTPD010000277.1 GCA_947074265.1 uncultured Porphyromonadaceae bacterium | reverse complement strand
ACTGGAGTTCAGACGTGTGCTCTTCCGATCTAGTATTGCTAAATATATCAATAGATAATCCTGTTAGGAAACCATAGAAAACAACAAGTGAACGAGAAGTTCCTTCGGGCAGTTTCAGTATAAAATAGATATACAAAAATGGCGTAGCAACTTTGAAAAAACTTATCTGATTAAACAATAGTACTTGTAAAACTACAAATACGATAAAGTAGATACTATTTCGAATTGTATTATTGAGCATTTTTCTGAGCTTCTTTTTCGAGTTGTTCTTTTTCGGATTGTAAGAAATTACGAATCACCCTAACTTCGTTGAGTGAAGCAAAATCTGTGGCCAGTTTTATATCCAGTGAGTAAAAGTTATCATTCTTCTGTTTGCGAAAGTCCGATACAATACCTACAGGAATACCTTCGGGAAATACAGCAGAGAAACCACTCGTTACGATTGTATCACCTTTGGCAAACTCAACATGCCTTGGCAGTTCTTCCAAACTTGCGATTTGAGGAGAACGGCCATCCCACACAAGCGATCCGAAATAGTTACTTCCAAGCACTTTACAGCTCAAGCGCAATTTAGGATTCAGAACCGGAATCACCACCGAAAAATGATCTGAAACAACCGATACAATACCAACAACTCCTTGTGGAGATACCACCCCCATATCTGGAGCAATACCATCCTCCTTACCTTTGTTAAGTGTCACAAAGTTGGCGACTCGAGAAATTGTATTATTTACGACCTCAGCAGAAATAAAATCATAAACCGAGGGCTTTACAGAATCAACTAAGAACTCTGCATATTCCGTTTGATCGGCTTTCATCTCGCGCAATTGACTCTGTAATGCAATCACTTGCATTTCAAGCTCACCGTTGCGTGTCAATAACTCCTTATTTACAGATTTCAAATCAAAATAAGAGGTTACTTCACCCGAAACAGCATAAATACGACCTGAAATAGAGTTTGCAGAACTCAGAAACACACTCTGATGAAACGTATTATACTTAAGTAGCATCACAAAAGATACAATCTCAAGCAGGATAAACAAGAGCCAGTGTCTTTTTGAAACTAAAAAATTGATTAATTCACGCATGATGTAGTTGCGATACCCTTATAACTGAATAAACGCCCTCTTAATTGGGGTAAGAGGGCGTTTTATATTTTAATCTCAGATAATTATCGGATCAAGAAATTGAACTTGTCGATATTCTTCAAAGCAACACCAGTTCCTTTTGCTACTGCATGAAGAGGATCCTCTGCAATATGGAATGGAATATTGATTTTATCAGTCAATCGTTTATCCAAACCGCGAAGCAATGCGCCACCACCGGCTAGATAAATACCATTGCGTACAATATCAGCATACAACTCCGGTGGAGTTTGCTCTAGAGCACTTAATACTGCAGCTTCAATCTTTGAAACCGACTTATCCAAACAATGGGCTACCTCTTGATAAGAAACAGGCACTTCCATCGGAAGAGCAGTCATTTGATTAGGACCGTGCACGATGTAATCTTCAGGTGGATTATCAAGGAATGTAAGTGCTGAACCTACATTAATCTTAATCATCTCAGCTGTACGTTCTCCAACTTTTACATTATGCTGACGACGCATATACTCTTTGATATCATCTGTAAAGTCATCACCGGCAATACGAATAGACTTATTAGATACGATACCACCTAGCGAGATTACTGCAATCTCGGTAGTACCACCACCTATATCAACGATCATATTACCTTCCGGAGCCTCTACATCGATACCGATACCAATTGCCGCAGCCATTGGTTCATAAATCATATACACATCGCGACCACCGGCATGCTCGGCAGAGTCACGTACGGCACGAATCTCAACTTCCGTACTTCCCGAAGGAATACATACAACAATACGCAATGATGGTGAAAACCAAGGTTTACGCTGATTAATCATCTTAATCATACCACGCATCATTTGTTCTGCCGCATAGAAGTCTGCAATCACTCCGTCGCGAAGCGGACGAATTGTGCGAATATTCTCGTGCGTTTTCCCGTGCATTTGACGAGCCTTGTCTCCAACAGCCAATAGTTTATCGGTTCTTCGGTCAAGGGCTACCACCGACGGTTCATCAATTACAATTTTACCTCCTGAGATAATGATTGTATTTGCGGTCCCTAAGTCAATGGCTATTTCTTGTGTAAAAGAGAACAATCCCATTTAAGTAGATTTTTTTAAGTTTAGTGTTTAAAATGACGAACACCAGTCATCACCATTGCTAAACCATGCTCATCGCAATATTCTACTGAAAGATTATCTTTGATAGAGCCGCCAGGCTGAACAACAGCGGTAATACCGGCATTATCAGCAATCTCAACACAGTCAGGGAATGGGAAGAAAGCATCCGAAGCCATTACTGCTCCATGCAAATCAAACCCAAACACACCGGCCTTTTCAATTGCCTGCTTAAGCGCGTCTACACGTGAAGTTTGACCAACACCGCTAGCGCAAAGCTGTTTGTTTTTCGCTAAAATGATAGCATTTGATTTGGTATGTTTTACCAATTTGTTTGCAAATAAAAGATCTTCAACTTCAGTTGTAGAAGGAGCTTTCGTTGTAACAACTTTAAGATCCTCTGCAGCATGTGTACTAAGGTCTTTATCTTGCACCAACACACCGTTAAGCAACGAACGGAACTGAACTTTTGATGTTTCTACAGGCTTTTGAATCAAAATGATTCTGTTTTTCTTTTGCTTAAGAACCTCCAATGCATCCTCATCGTATGCAGGAGCAATAATCACTTCAAAGAAGATCTTATTGATTTCTTCAGCAGCAGCTTTATCTACTTTTGCATTTGTAACAAGGATTCCACCAAAAGCAGAAACCGGATCACCTGCAAGAGCAGCATTCCAAGCCTCAAGCACTGTAGGTCGAGAAGCAATACCACAAGCATTGTTATGTTTCAATACCGCGAAAGTAAGCTCTTCAAATTCGCTGATCAAAGCCACAGCAGCATCAATATCCAACAAGTTATTGTATGAAATTTCTTTGCCTTGTAATTGATCAAACATCTCTTCAAACTTACCGTAGAATACTCCTTTTTGATGAGGATTCTCACCATAACGAAGTACTTTTGCATCATTCGCTGTGATACGAAGTGCAGAGTTTTCTTCAGTATCGAAATAGTTAAAAATAGCGCTATCATATGCTGATGATACACCAAATGCTTCTTTAGCGAACCATTTACGATCATCTAGCGATGTTTCGGCTCCTTTTTCGTTAAGGATCTCCAACAATGGCTGATATTGACCTTTTGAAGCTACGATAACAACATCCTTGAAGTTTTTAGCAGCACCACGAATCAAAGAGATACCACCGATATCGATTTTCTCGATAATAGCAGCTTCTTCTGCTCCTGAAGCTACCGTTTGTTCAAACGGATACAAATCTACGATTACAAGATCGATTTCAGGAATCTCATATTGTTCGATTTGTTGAATATCGCCTTCATTCTCTCTTCTGCAAAGAATACCTCCAAATACTTTCGGGTGCAATGTTTTTACACGACCGCCCAAGATTGAAGGGTAACCTGTAAGGTCTTCTACTGCTTTGCATGGCAAGCCTAAAGATTCGATAAACTCTTGAGTGCCTCCGGTTGAAAGAAAACTAACTCCCTCAGCAGATCGGAAGAGCACACGTCTGAACTCCAGTCACTCCGGAGAATCTCG
>CAMTPD010000276.1 GCA_947074265.1 uncultured Porphyromonadaceae bacterium | reverse complement strand
AAGCCGGCGACGAAGTGGTGCAGCTTTATCTGCAAGATAAGAAAGCGTCGGTAGTATTGCCTTACATGCAACTGAAAAACTTTGCACGCGTGTCGCTTCAACCGGGCGAATCGAAGGAAGTAAAGCTAACACTTGGCAACGACGACCTGCGTCTGCTCAACCGTGACTACAAATGGGTGGTAGAAGCCGGTGAATTTGATGCAATGATTGGAGCTGCTAGCAACGACATCCGCCAAACAGCAACTTTCAATGTAAAAAACAATTACATGCTATCGAAGTAATCACTTCACAACGCAATGATTTAAAATCTTCGAAACACACACGGCGTAAATTGATAATCAGATTGCGCAAATCGTGCTAATTCAACATAAAAAAGGCGAGCAAACGTTCCTTTATTAAAGGAAATATGCTCGCCTTTTTTTTATAAATTGAGGGTTTTATTCTCCCTCTATACAGATCAATTCTCTTTATAGATTTTCGATTGTTACTGCTGTTCCTGCTGCTGTAACCATAAGCATACTGCCCGATGAACCCACTGTTTCATAATCGAGATCGATGGCAATTACTGCATTTGCTCCTTTTGCACGTGCAGCTTCTTCGATTTCGCGCAATGCAGCATCCTTTGCCTCTTTCAATACCTCTTCGTATGCATTGGATCGTCCGCCTACGATATCTCGAATTCCGGTAAAAAGGTCTCTTATTATATTTGCACCTATAATTGTTTCGCCCGAAACGATTCCATGATATGTAACGATTCTCTTACCTTCGATGTTGTTTGTTGTTGTTAAAAGCATGTGATTGTATTTTTAAAGTTATCAATATGCCCACAAGATAAGAAAATGTCGTAATATAAAAACAGCCTTTACAATGCGAGTTTACCATGCATCATAAAGGCTGTATATCCTAGTATCGAAATATTTATTTCAATGCTTCTTTGTTAAATGTTTCGGTCTGAGAAATACCCCATTTCGTACCTTTAAGCATCAACTGACCTTTGTCGTTTAGCGTAACAGAACCTTTCACGATCATTCCTTTTGTTGGAGAGTAAAGTGTACCGTCGGCCCACTTGCCATCTTCATACTTCAAGCCCCAAACAACAGAAGTTCCCATTAGCTTATCGGAACGTTTTGCTTTATCAGGATTCTTTGTATCTAGCTTTGGAGTGCCATCGCTATTTAACGCATCCTTCAACCATACAATCTTTGCATAATAGGTTCCGTTGCTTTCTTTAAAGAACTGAATCTTGTTTGTTCCTGACGTATTGTTCCAAACACAATTGATAAGTGCATCACCGCCGGTTTGTGCCATAGCCATCGCACTGATCATACATAGGATGAATAGAGAAAAAAACTTCTTCATAAATAATTTGTTTAGCGTTTGCTTTATGCCTATTTATAACTTGCACAAATATGGCAATTTTGTGCCAAACAACAACTATAATCATAAAAAAAAGTCCCGGAAGTTATTTCCGGGACTTATCTATCGTATTAATAATGCTTATTAATAGAACAACATGTCTGGTTTGATAGTAGACCATTTTTCTTCTCCGGCTTTGCGGAATTGAATGTTACCATCATTCCAGTAGCTTGGCCATCCGCCTGTAATCGTACCAATAAAGATTACTTTGATCGGATGCAAACCTTTAGCAAGAGCTACCGATGCATCGTGACGAGAGAAACGTTTTGTTTCACCGTTGTTGTTAATCAATAGTTTGCCATCGATCCAAACTTGGTCGTTGTCTGAAGAGAATGTATATACTCCATCTTCCGGAATATTCACAAAACCTTCAGCTACCACAGCATAAGCTGGTTTCTTATCTACCTCACCAAAGTTTTTAGTTACTCTGACTTGATATAGAGAGTCGATGCGACCTTCTTTCCAGTCTGTTGCTTTTGTCAGCTCTTCTACACCTTGGAATTGACCTGTTGTGCTCTTGATTGCAAGACCTTTCTTCGCATTTGCAACTTCCGTAGCAGGTGCATAAGGTTGCTTCTCTACTTTAATAGTACGCACACGGCTCATTTTACCTGAAGGAAGTACAGTACGAGTTTTCACTGTTGTAGTTTCCTTGATGCTAAATGGAGCAGTATATTCTGTAGAGTTTGCAGTAGGCTCTGTTCCGTCAAGTGTGTAAACAATCTTGATAGGACGAGTTGTTATAAAGTCCATCATCGTAGAGTCTACAAATGCAACAACGTTGCTAGAACCACCTTTTTGCTCAACCAATGGAATGTGGTAATTGATATCGTGCATATCAAGACGTACCAATTGATTTGGCAAACGACGCTCAAAGTCTTTATAGTCTTTTTTATCTTTCGGAGTCCATGTCAACTCAGCAAGTGCAATGATACGTGGGTAAATACGATACTCCATCAACTCATTGTTATATTGACGCTTCTTAGAGCTATCAAGATAGTTGCCTGTAACATTGTAATTTTCATCCAATGTAGAGTTTTCATTGATTGTATACATGTACTCTGACCATACGTTTGCTTGTGCTCCTTTGATAAAGTGTTTTTTATCTTCAGCAATAGCAGCAGGAATTGGCTCGTAGCTATATGTTTCCTCTACAGTTGTGTGTCCGCCGATTGCTACCGGCTCTACTTTAGGATCGCCTTGGTAGTGGTCAAGATACAACCAGTTGCCCGGAGTCATTACAACTTCATGACCCATGTTTGCCGCTTCGATACCACCTTCTTCACCACGCCATGACATTACACCTGCGCCCGGAGCAAGACCACCTTCAAGGATTTCATCCCATCCAATCATCTTTTTGCCTTTGCTGCTGATGTATCTTTCCATGCGTTGTACGAAATAACTTTGAAGTTCGTGTTCGTCTTTCAAGTTATTCTCACGCATTCTCTTTTGACATTTAGGACATTTTTTCCAACGGTCTTTCGGACACTCATCTCCACCGATGTGGAAGTATTCGCCTGGGAACAATGGAACAACCTCGTCAATAATATCTTCTAGGAATGCAAATACAGAATCGTTACCTGCACAGTATACGTCTTCTTCTACACCCCAAATGTTACGTACATTAAAAGGACCTCCTGTACAAGATAGTTCAGGATATGCGAAAAGAGCAGCAAGACCGTGACCCGGCATTTCGATTTCAGGAACAACTGTAATAAAGCGTGCTGAAGCGTATGCTACTACGTCTTTGATTTCTTCTTGTGTATAGAAGTCACCATATTGGTAACCTTCGCCTTCTGTACGATAAGCTCCTTTTTGTGTTAGTTCAGGATATTTCTTAATCTCAATTCTCCAACCTTGATCTTCTGTCAAGTGCCAGTGGAATGTATTGATCTTAAACATCGCTAATACATCAAGTTGTTTTTTGATGTTTTCTACAGGAATAAAGTGACGACATGGATCAAGCATGATACCACGCCACTCGAAACGAGGCTCATCTTTAATTGTCACTGCAGGAATAGACCAAGCAATACCTTTTACTGCTGTTGCACTTTCAACCTCTGCCGGTAGCAATTGTAATAAAGTTTGCATACCATAGAACAATCCCTGAGGTGTTTTACCGATCACAGTTACTCCTTTGCTATCAGCAACAAGAGTATAGCCTTCGTCACCTGTTTCGATAGATGGATCTACTGCAAGTGACACAAAGTTTGAAGATGGTGTTGCATCTACTACTTTGAAATCATAACCGGTAGAAAGTTTCATTTTTGATGCAAAAAACTCAGCAATTGTCTT
>CAMTPD010000275.1 GCA_947074265.1 uncultured Porphyromonadaceae bacterium | reverse complement strand
GAGCAATGCTCCGGGTGCTTTGAACTCTGATTTTGTATTGTCATTCTATAAAACGCGAACCAATAAACTGATTGTGGCCACAACCAATGGTGCTAGTGTCTTTGATCCTCAAACCAAGAGATTTAATACAATCGATTTAGGGCATTCTCACATATCGGTGTATAAAGTATATGAAGATTCGAAAGGGGTGCTTTGGTTTGCCACGGCGATAGGTCTTGTAGCGTACAGCGATGATACGGCTGCCGTAAAAATATACGATTACAGTAACAGTAACTTGGGTTCCTCGATCAGTTATTTGATCAATAACGTTATGGAGGATTCGAAGAATAGACTTTGGGTGGCTACACACGAAGGAGGATTGGCATTGTTTAATCGCGAAACGGGTAAGGCTACGGTGTATCGCGAAAATGTTGGTATTCCTTCGGCTCAACTGTATAGTATCTTGGAAGACGGACAAAGTAATCTTTGGATTTCGAGTAGTAAAGGGCTGATTCGTTTTAATCCTGAAAAAGAAGAGTCGTTTATTTATTCGCGTGCCAATGGTTTGCCCGAGGATCAATTCAATTACAACTCGGCGTATAAAGATGTGAATGGTCGTTTTTACATGGGTACTATCGACGGACTTATTTCATTTGTTCCGGGCGATTTGTCGAAAGATGCTTACGTGCCGTCGCTTTATATTACCGACTTGTCGATTGATGAGCGTGCCGAAGAGAGTCGCAAGCATTTATTACCAAGCAAAGCGTCGATCACAGAATTGTCGGAGATCGTATTGCCTACCTCTTGTAGTAGTTTTAATTTAAGTTTTTCTGCCCTGTCGTTTACTTCCCCGGCTTCTATTCATTATGAATACATGCTCGAGGGGGTAGATAAAGATTGGGTGCATATCAATCAAAACAGACCTGTATATTATTCTAATCTGGATCCCGGTAAGTATACGTTTGTTGTGCGTTCGTGCAATAGTAGCGGTTTGTGGAATGGCGAAAACAAAGCTCTTACGATTATGATACCTCCACCGTTTTATGCTTCTACTCCGGCTTATTTGTTTTATGCCGTTGTTGTATTGTTGCTTTTATACTTCGTGTTTAAGTATCACAAGAAACGCTCTAATGAAAAGATCATGTTGCGTCAAGAGAAGCTAAACCGTGAAAAAGAACGCGAACTTTACAACTCTAAAGTGGAGTTCTTTACCATGGTAGCTCACGAAATCAAAACACCGCTTTCGTTGATTAAGGCTCCTATCGAGAGTGTTACGGGTATGTGCGAATTAAACTCCGATGCCAAACAGAGCTTGAAGATGGTAAATCGAAATGTAGACAGGTTGATCGATTTGTCGACACAACTGCTCGACTTTAGAAAGACAGAGGTAGAGGGCTTTAAGCTAAATTTTGTGCGTGCGGATGTGGTGCAATTGCTATCTTCTATCGTTGCTCGTTTTCAGCCATCATTTGTCGAAAGTAATAAAGAGCTTGTTGTCTCGGGCAATCTAGATACGTTTGCAGCAGCACTCGATGTGGAGGCTTTTACTAAAATAGTGAGTAATCTGCTTTCGAATGCTCTTAAATATTCCGACAGCTATGTCGAGGTGTATTATGGAATCGAAAAAGAAAGTACCGGAATGTTGGTGGTGCGCGTAGCCAATGATGGTATAAAGATTCCAGATCAGGAGCGCGGAAAAGTATTTGAGCCGTTCTATCGCATGAAGGCCAACATGTCTGTGTCGGGTAGTGGTATCGGATTGTCTTTGGCTCGTTCTTTGGCAGAGTTGCACAATGGGTATTTGTCTTTGGATACTTCGGCTTCGCTTACGACATTCGAACTTCGCTTGCCTTTGATTCAGAAAATGGTTTTTGAGGTGCATACACAGTGTTGCGCAGATACTCAGGAGCAACCGATAGAGGAAAAACCTGTAGCCGTTGCTGCTACTGCAACGTGCAAAGATGCTGTACTCGTTGTTGAAGATCAAGTGGAGATGAATGCTTTTATTGCCGGCGAGTTGAAAAACGAATACCATGTGTTTAGAGCAACCAATGGGGCCGAGGCTCTTGAAATACTGGCAAAGGAGATGATTAAAGTGGTGATTTCGGATGTGATGATGCCGGTGATGGATGGTATAGAGCTTTGCAAGCGAATCAAGGGCGAACCCAATACGAGTCATATCCCTGTGATTTTGCTTACGGCAAAAGGTACGTTGGATGCAAAGCTCGAAGGGCTTGAGGTTGGGGCAGATTCGTATATCGATAAGCCATTCTCGATCAATTATCTCAAAGCTCGTATTTCTAATCTTATTAAGAATAGAGAGCAAATTCTGAACGCTTTTGGAAATTCTCCTTTGGCTGTATCTGCATCGCTTGTTGCCAATAAAGTGGACGAGACTTTTATAAATAAGTTGAATGAGTTTATTTATCAAAATATAGATAATCCAGACTTGAGTGTAGAGGTGTTGGCAGAGGAGCTGAGTATGAGTACCTCTAGTTTGTACCGAAAGGTAAAGGGTATTTCTGATATGTCTCCGAATGATTATATCCGACTGACCCGACTAAAGAAGGCGGCGCTTATGCTGTGTGAAAACAACCATCGAATCAATGAGATCGCATTTTTAGTGGGATTCTCGTCGGCTTCGTATTTCTCTAGTTGTTTTCAGAAACAGTTTGGAATGACCCCTAAGGAGTTTAAGGCTCAGAATACGTAAGAACCACATCTAATTTTCAGATAATCAATATATTTTTTTTAACCTATCTAATCTAATTCGTATGTTACGTAGATTCTTTTTTGTAGGTATGATCTGTGCTTTGTGTGCAGGGAATCAAATTGCTTTTTCTAAAACGCTGTCGGGATTGGATCCGCAGAAGTTTGAATCGACCGTTGCCGGAAAACCGACAAAGTTGTATGTGTTGAAAAATAAAAATGGAGTTGAGGCGTGTGTCACTAATTTCGGTGGTCGATTGGTTTCGTTAATGGTGCCCGATAAAAACGGAGTAATGACAGACGTCGTACTTGGTCATGATAATATTGAAGACTATGTTTCGATAGATGGAAACTTCGGGGCTTTGATAGGACGGTATGGAAATCGCATTGGTGATGCAAAGTTTACTTTAGACGGAGCAACTTTTAATCTTCCTAAAAACAACGATGCGCATTGCTTGCATGGTGGTCCTGATGGATACCATAATGTTGTATGGGATGCAAAGCTGTTGGATGACCAAACGTTGCAACTGACTTATTCTTCTCCCGATGGAGATGCCGGGTTTCCGGGTAAATTAGATATGACGGTTATTTACCGGCTTACTGATAAGAATGCTGTAGATATTCAGTACAAAGCTGTTACCGACAAGAAGACGATTGTGAATCTTACCAATCATTCTTATTTTAATTTGTCGGGCAACCCGAGTGAGAATATTCTTGATCATGTAGTGATGATTAATGCAGATGCATATACGCCCATTGATGATACGTTTATTACGACCGGGGAAATAGTACAAGTAGAAGGTACTCCGATGGATTTCCGTAAACCATACGTAATTGGTGATCGTATTGATGATTCGTTTCAGCAATTGCAATATGGTAGAGGTTATGATCATAATTGGGTGTTGAATACGAAAGGGAGCTTAAAGCAAGCTGCTGCACAGGCCTATTCTAAGGAGTCAGGTATTGTGATGTCCTATTGTTGAGTCTTCCGTTTCTCCCGAACGGTGAGAAATAACAGCTGTATAACC
>CAMTPD010000274.1 GCA_947074265.1 uncultured Porphyromonadaceae bacterium | reverse complement strand
AACGCCACAACCACCTAAAAGTCTATTAGTAATTGCTAATATCTGTTTGCTTGTAGGACTGTTGATAGGCTTATTTCTATTGATGACTAGCGGTTGGCAGTTGGCATGGATGGGTGTCGTTGGTGTTTTTGCGGTTTTGTTATATCCCCGACTTAAATACACTTTATCGGGAGATCTTCTCATCTTTCTAGTATATGGTCCGTTGGTTGTATTAGGAACTGGATATGTATTAACCTCCGTATTGATTTGGCAATTATTGCTACTTTCTATACCTATAGGATTAATAACACTAAATATCATCCAAGCGCATGCAATAACAGAATATGTGGCAGATAAACACACAGGCGTACGCACAGCTGTATTGTCAAAAAACATAACACTACTTACAAGCTTTTATAAGGCTCACATCTACGTGGCATATATCATTTTAGCCTTGTTAGTAGTTGCTGATGTGTTACCATTAATGTCTTTGTGTGCACTGTTTACTTTGCCATTGGCATGGAAGTGTATTGCGTTGCTTCGAGATGTAAACAGTTCCTCATCAGAAGCAATCAAGGATCTAAATAAGTTAACTTCACGATTGCAATTATTGTTTGCACTGCTATTGTCCTTATCCTTCTTATTTGCAGGATGGCAATAAGAAGCAGTGTAGTATTCAATAATAAGAAATAGACAAAAAATGAGACCGAATTTTAGAAATATAGATTACAAATCGGCCGGCTTTACTTCAACCAATGCAAGTGAATGGGCCAAAGCAAACGGAATAGACTCTGTTTGGAACACTCCGGAACATATTCAGGTTAAGCCTGTATATACAAAAGAAGACCTTGAAGGCATGGAGCATCTTGGTTATGCAGCCGGTTTGCCACCATATCTTCGTGGACCATATAGCGGTATGTACGCTATGCGTCCTTGGACAATTCGTCAGTACGCTGGTTTTTCTACAGCAGAAGAGTCTAATGCTTTTTATCGTAGAAATCTAGCATCAGGACAAAAAGGTTTGTCTGTTGCATTTGACTTAGCAACGCACCGCGGATACGATGCCGACCACGAACGTGTAGTTGGCGACGTAGGTAAAGCAGGTGTATCTATCTGTTCATTAGAAGATATGAAAGTTTTATTCGAAGGTATTCCATTGAATAAAATGTCTGTATCTATGACTATGAATGGAGCAGTACTTCCGGTACTTGCATTTTACATCAACGCAGGTTTGGAGCAAGGTGCTAAGCTTGAAGAGATGGCAGGAACCATTCAAAATGATATCTTGAAAGAATTCATGGTGCGTAATACATATATCTATCCGCCAGAATTCTCTATGCGTATCATTGCTGATATCTTTGAATACACTTCACAAAATATGCCTAAGTTCAACTCGATCTCTATCTCTGGTTATCACATGCAAGAAGCAGGAGCTACAGCAGATATCGAGATGGCTTATACACTTGCTGATGGTATGGAATACCTTCGTGCAGGTATTAATGCTGGTATTGACGTTGACGCATTTGCTCCACGTTTGTCTTTCTTCTGGGCTATTGGTATGAACCACTTTATGGAGATTGCAAAAATGCGTGCTGCACGTATGCTATGGGCGAAGATTGTTAAGAGTTTCGGTGCAAAGAATCCAAAATCATTGGCACTTCGTACACACAGTCAAACTTCAGGATGGTCTTTGACAGAGCAAGATCCGTTTAATAACGTAGGTCGTACTTGTATCGAAGCAATGGCAGCTGCGCTTGGTCACACTCAATCTTTGCACACGAATGCACTTGATGAGGCAATCGCGCTTCCTACCGATTTCTCTGCACGTATTGCTCGTAATACTCAGATCTATATCCAAGAAGAAACTCAGGTTTGTAAAGAAATCGATCCATGGGGAGGTTCCTTCTATGTAGAGTCGTTGACAAACGAACTTATAGAAAAAGCATGGGCTCACATCCAAGAAATTGAAAGCATGGGTGGTATGGCTAAAGCAATCGAAACAGGTCTTCCAAAACTTCGTATCGAAGAAGCAGCTGCTCGTACTCAAGCTAAGATCGACTCGAATGCTCAAGTAATTGTGGGTGTAAACAAATATCGTCTAGAGAAAGAAGATCCGATCGATATTCTAGAAGTAGACAATACAGCTGTACGCATTCAACAAATCGAACGTCTCAACCAAGTGAAGGAAGTTCGCGACGAAGCAGCAGTAAAGAAAGCATTGGAAGCAATTACTACATGTGCAGATACAAAAGATGGTAACTTGTTGGCATTAGCAATCGAAGCAGCAAGACTACGTGCTACTCTTGGTGAAATCTCGGATGCATGCGAAGCTGTTGCCGGACGTTATAAAGCAATCATTAGAACTATTTCAGGCGTGTACTCATCAGAAACTAAGAAAGACGCAGACTTTGTTCATGCTTGTGAACTAGCAGAAGCGTTTGCGAAGAAAGAAGGTCGTCAGCCACGTATTATGATCGCTAAAATGGGACAAGACGGTCACGACCGTGGTGCCAAAGTTGTAGCGACAGGATATGCTGACTGCGGATTTGACGTGGATATGGGACCATTGTTCCAAACTCCTGCCGAAGCTGCTCGTCAGGCTGTAGAAAACGACGTGCATGTAATGGGAGTTTCTTCATTGGCTGCTGGTCACAAGACACTTGTGCCTCAGGTAATTGAAGAACTTAAGAAACTAGGTCGCGAAGATATCATCGTTATTGCAGGTGGTGTTATTCCGGCACAAGACTACGATTTCCTATACCAAGCTGGTGTATCGGCAATCTTTGGTCCTGGAACTTCGGTTTCTAAAGCTGCTTGTCAGATTCTTGAAATCATGTTGGAAGACTAATCAACCGACAATAATATAAAAAGCGGGCGTGCCATTGCTGGTACGCCCGTTTTATTTTTTATCTCAATTTAAAAGCAATTCTCTTTACTTCCGGAGTAATGTAAATTTGTTTGGCATCGATAAACTGTCCTACCCAGATCGGATCAAACAATACAATTTTACGGAGTATCTCTGCAACCGCTGTTTTACTCAGAGCCTCGTCACGTTTTATATTTAATCGCATCGATGTATCTAAAATAAGATGATGTTGTTTTAGTTCTTTGCAATTCGCAAAACCTAGCATTGCACATCTACTGAGCCAAACATTTTCAGAAACGCTCCACTCAATGATTTGATCGATAATTTCAGGATTTCCATCATTAATCAATGTAGCAATTACGATCTGAGCAAGCTTTCCGCACGTAAACTTATCATAGATTACATTGTCGTTGAAAAGCTTTTCTACATGGTAAAGCACAACCTTATCTTCAATCTTTCCGATTACACACTTCTGATAAATCAAGATTCCGGCAATTTTATACTCAGCAATTTCTTTTGAAAGCATTAAATCTGCTATACTGAGATACTCTTTTACGGAAAGGGGATTCTCTTTTTTCCATTCGCGCACAATGCTTTTGAGTTGCGGCATTGTTACACCTGCAAATTGAATGACATTATGCAAATGTCTATTCCACCAATCACTCTTGGCCTCGTTGGCATGTTGATTGATTTGTTTTATTAAGTGCTTATCATGTGTATCCATAGCGATCTGTTTTCTTTTAAAACAAACGATACGCTTTAATGTTATGAGATACACATGTTAACGCCCTTTTTTTTGCTCAATGATTCGAGATGCTTATCGAAGCAATTCTACGTCGGCAGCATGTTTTGGTATAGAGATCGGAAGAGCACACGTCTGAACTCC
>CAMTPD010000273.1 GCA_947074265.1 uncultured Porphyromonadaceae bacterium | reverse complement strand
CCGAGACCTACACCACGACGTACACTCTTTCCCTACACGACGCTCTTCCGATCTCGTATTATCCTTAAACCAGTAAAGAGGATACACCACAACGGCAGCTACGATCAGCGCTTTTATCCAAAAGCGGCGGCTCTCTTCGTTGATCTTAAATAGCGACTTCCTACCAATGAGCAGGCCTAGCATAAACAATGCCGACGTCTGAAAGAAACGACCATTTTCCCATCCCCACGTAATACTCGCCATTTGTCCGTCGTAAAAGTTAGCCTTCACCGTTTCGATAAACGAATCTCCGTACAACGCCGGGTATACTTGTTTGAAGTAATACGACGCGCGCGAAGTAGCACCGGCCCAGTCGGGATGTTGCATGGCATAGATCACTTTGCCCCATTCTACAGGCTGAAGCATAAACACGACAGCAAGCGCAAGTAGTTGCTTGTCGCTCCACTTGCACACAGGGATGAGCGAAAAGCCAACAATAGCATACAGCACCAGCACGTCGCCCGGAAAGAATACAGCATTGAGGAAGCCAAAGCCCAGTAGCAATACCAAACGCCAGGCAAAGCGACCCCTGAAATCATTCCCTCTGTCTTCCTGTCCTTTATTTTGAATGTAGAAACTAAAGCCAAAGAGCAACGCAAAGATCGCGTAAGCCTTTCCGGCAAATAAGAAAAACAACGTATCCCAAACGCCCGTGTTGATACGGGCAAGCCACGTAGGGTCGTTCTCGGGGAACACATAAAAGTTGAAGTGTTCGATGTTGTGTAAAAACATAATTGCCATAACGGCAAAGCCGCGCAGAGCATCGACCGATTCGATCCTGCGCGGAGCTTTTTCAGTTTGATTCATGGTATAATTCTCGGTTGATTATAATAACGTCTCCTTTAGCACATCGCCTTTTGCATTGAGCACCTTTAGCGAAAGCTTGTTGTCTTTGTATTGCAACACCATTACCGTAGCCGATTCGGGCGTGTTACCACCGCCAATTACGACCGGAAACGCATTTTGATCCGTGCCCTTCTCTGCATACTGAAAGCGGTGCGTATGCGCGTTTACCGCTATGTCGAAAGGAGCTTTTGCCAATACCGGCTGCCAAAGATCGCGGCAAGGATTATACTTATCGGTCTCTACGTAGATGGGGATATGGTGCATCAACACACGTTTCTTCGCTTTCTTGAAAGCCTTCGTTCCCATTTCCGTTTTCAAGAAATCGAGTTGTTCCTTGCGTAGCGCGTCGAAGTTGTTGAGGTTGTAATACACCCAGTGGTCGTCGGGTTTGTCTTCACCGCAATCGAGCAATACGATGCGCACATCGCCCCAACTGAAAGCACCGTAGGTTTTTCCGTCGGTATAGTCAAACAATTTAGGCAGATCCATCGAGTAGGCATTGCGAATCTCGTGATTTCCGCGCGTATAGTATACAGGTGTTTTATCCGCGCCTACGCGACTGTTGATGTACGACATGGTTGCCACGGCCTGGTCTTCGTTGGCCGGATCATCAATACAGTCGCCATTAAACATGACCAAATCATAGTCGATGTCCTTTACCTGCTCGTAAAGTGCGTCAAACAACTGCGTGCGCTGATGAAGGTCATTAAACACGATTGCCGTAAAGCCTTCGCCCGCTGTCGGAGGTGTCGTAAACGACTTCACTTCGGTCTCTGCCGTTTCGCCAAACTCTTTGTGGTATGCACTGTAAAGCGTAATCTCCTTCGAGCATACCTTATAATAATAAGTAGTATTCGGTTGCAGGTTTTCGAGACGGATCTTATGAATCGTATTGTTTGAGATCACTTGTCCGTTTACAATTGTTTCCGCCTTTGCAAGCTGAGAAGGATTGGTTCCGTACTCTACCCAACTGTGTGTAGGTACATTGGTAAGCCACGTTACCGAGATACCGTTGTCGGTTGGGTTTTGCAAGTAAGGCTTGGTGCGGAAAATACATTGCTTATCACTCTTCAACTTCACGTCGGCAAAGAGCGGACGGTGATCCGACTCTACCGGAGCATTTACCACGCCATTGCGCAACACGCTGCAATCGGTCGTGCGCTTCAATGCCAGGATGTAGTCGATGCAATCCTTCGGTTCATCGGCCGGATAAGTTGCCTGCTTCGTATTGCTCAAGACGTTGAATGAGTCTGCAAACTTCTTCATCGTCTCCGAGTCGGGCTCGGCATTTAAGTCGCCTGCCAGAAACACCGGCTTGTTATACTGTTTCAGGGCTTCGGTAATGAGAGGAACCGATAGCAACTGATCTTCGGGCGTAAGCGAAAGGTGCGTGCAACAAAACACGTAGTCGGGAAACTCCGTAATCAACGCCACGCGCGCCTCTTCACGACCCGGCAATGCAATGTAGCGTGTAGCAATAGGTTTTTGTTTCGACATGATGCCGATGCCATACTTTCCGCCGTCGTAACTGATTGCGGGTGCATACGTGTAGTGATACAAAGCACGGTTGGCAAGTTCTTTCAATACATAGAGGTTTCCGCTACGTCCCGTCACGCTGTCGAGTTCCTGTATGGCAACTACATCGGCCATGCTGTTGGCGATTACATTTGCCGTGCGGTCAAAATCTTTTTTATCGTCGATTCCGATTCCGTTGCGCACGTTGTACGATAAGATACGCAGGTCTTTTGTTTTTGGACACTCTTGAGCGAGGGTTGTGTTTCCGAAGGGAAGCATGGATGCCAATAGCATGGTCCACGCAAAATTCTTTTTCATTTTCAATGATGTTCTAGTTAGCTAAATTTGATAGATACGGCAAGTTACACACGAATTGATTACCATGCAAGGTTTTAATATACCTAAATATTGGCATTCGTAAGTGAAAATTCATAACATGTAGGTATTTATGCGCGTTTCCTTTTCTCGTTACTTTGCGGTATAATTAAACAAAGAGCTATGAAACAATTCGTAAACCAATCCCTAATGGGATGCCTGCTGCTGTCGTCGGTGATGGCTTTCTCTTCTTGCAATACTAACGGATCGAAAGAGCAAACTCCGCAAACAGAGGTTGCCGCGATAACAGTACTTCAAGTAGACGACGTATTGGGAAAAGCTTCGAACATACTAGGAGAGGAGATCGAAGTTGAGGGTGTTTGTACCCACATTTGTAAGCATGGCGGTCGCAAGATATTTCTAATGGGAAGCGACGACACGCGTACCATTCGCATCGAAGCAGGAAAAGAGATCGGAAAGTTTGGCCCCGAGACGCTAAACAACATCGTTCGCGTAAAAGGGACTTTAGTAGAAGAGCGAATCGACGAAGCCTATTTGCAACGTTGGGAGGCGCAAGTTGCCAATCAGGCAGAAGAGAAACACGGCACAAGCGAAGCCGGATGTTCGTCGGAGCAAAAGGCGCGCAACGAACAAGTGGGTACGACAATCAACGATCGTATTGCCGCATTCCGCAAACGCATTGCAGCGCGTAAAGAAAAAGAAGGAAAGGAATACCTTTCTTTTTATCATATAAACGGAACTTCATACCAAGTCGATTAATCGGCACTAGTAACATCTATAAATTGGGCTTAGATTTGTGTTAGAAGAAAAAGGCTGTCTCCATGTGGCAAACGGGAGACAGCCTTTCTTGTTTTTAGTCCGACCTTATTGTATGCTGAGGTAAAACAGCTATGAGGCATCCTTTCGATCAAGATCCGGTACTTTCATCCCGATTGCGTAGAATCCCGACAAAAGAAAATCTACCACATTGTCGTGAAAACAACGAATAGTATAAC
>CAMTPD010000272.1 GCA_947074265.1 uncultured Porphyromonadaceae bacterium | reverse complement strand
GCTTAGGCTGATCGACTGAAAGGAGCTGCTGGGATAAACTCGTCTTTCATACACTAACTGTATTTTCTATCGTTACATTTTTGTGGAATTGCTGATGGTAAAGAACAGCATCCACCTTCCTCCGATAAACCGTTAGCTTCGCTGCTCCGAAGCTCCTCTCGCTACTGCAGAAATGCTTAACACACTTTATATACCCGTTCCTTCTTTATGTACCTTCATTATATGTTGTTTGTTGAAAATTCTAAGTTGATATTCTAAGTTACAAAGGTAGTTTATTTTATATAACAATCAAAACAGGAAAGCTATCTCACTTGCTCTATCTGATTTAATTCAATATACCATAAATAACCTTTCACATTTTTAAAACCCATCTGCTTGATCAATTTGACGTAATTGCGTACTTGATAATGATATAACTTATCTTTAACGTGCCCGAATTTATAATCTACCACAATCACTTGATCTCCTTGGCCAATCATTACTCTATCGGGACGTTTGGCAAAATCATCTACCGATAAAATCTCAATCTCATTCAGCACTTTCAACGAACCGTCGAACCAATGTTTTACTTCGGGTTTTGATATATGTTTCTGCAATAGTTCGCACAAACGAATACCATCTTCTGTAGTTATCACTCCGGATATAATCATCCGCTCTACAGCCGCCTCTATATCGTCTTGTGTTGTGATTTCGCCCAAAATCTCGTGCATCAGCTTTCCATACTTCAATTGCTCATCTCCAATTAGAATATCACGATCTTGCAAACGAAGCGAAAGTCGATCTCCTAAATCAATCGATTCTATACGCTTCATTTCAATTTCTTGTACGGTTTTGACTTCTCCTTGTTTGTATTTTGGATGCCACCACTCCCCATATTCAAAGATTGTTTGCTCTGTATCCCAGTAATCGCCGAGGTTAATAATCTCATCCTCCTCCATCGTCTTTGTTGGAAGTGAAGATGCCATATTGAAAACACTCTCCATTAGCGAGGCAATCGAGTTGATTCCGTCTTTCTTTGCTTTAGGTGCAAATAAAATCATTTCATCCTTTGCTCTCGTGAATGCAACATAAAGTGTGTTTAGATTATCAATATAAGCATGAAGCTTTTCGTGATAGTAATCCATCGCAAAAATGGTTTTTATCAAGTCCTTCGTATACTTAATCGGTACCAATGTAAGTTCATTAAAGGGTGCTTTGGATGGTTTACACCACAAAATAGGAGCTTTGTGTCCTTTGCTTTCGATTTCCCAATCGGTAAAAGGCATAACAACAGCTCTAAAACCTAACCCTTTTGACTTATGTACGGTCATGATGCGAATTGCATCTTGAGCATCAGGCGTTACGATAGTCTTTCGATAGCCAAAATCGTCCCACCATTTCAAGAATCGAGCCAAATCGCCTGACTCACGATTCATGTAATCCATGATCATATCAAGTAATGCCTGTACAAATGGCTGTTCATTGTCAGGAATGGCCGGTGCAAACAATGCAACCAATCCCTCAATCATTTCATAGAGTGACTCGGTTTGCAGGCGTTGCAACTCGGTATCTACAGGACCGTCGAAATGCACATTCTCTTCGGCAAAAATATCTGCTAAATCGGTTATCGTTTTATTTTGCTGCTCGAGACGCAGGTGCTCCATCACAGCAAGTTTATACAGTGTTTCATCATCAGGCTTGTTCAAGTAACGGAGCAAACTGATCATAAAACGAACTGATGCGGCACTTCCGATAAACAATGCTTCATCAGAAATAAACTCATACCTTTCAACAGATTCGGGATTCTCTTTTTTATACTCAAGTAGTTTATTAGCCACTAGTGATGCTTCTGAGTTTGTTCTCACAAGCACGGCAATATCGCTCAATCGATAGCCATCTTGCTGGAGCTTTTGCAGGCTTTCTATCATCTTATCCAGTGCAGCCTCTTTCCAACTTACCTCCTCCTCTTCTATAAACTCGACCTTCACATGCCCATCTTGAGATAAAAACGGGGGCGCTACATGCTGATATAATTTACCATATGCTTTTATCAGTTTGTGAGACATTTCCGTTTGTTGATCTTCATTGAGCGTAGACTCTTCCATTCCGAGATTAAACTCTCCTTGCAAAATTTTAGAAGACAACGCAAAAAAAGCATTGTTGAATTCAACAATACACTTACAACTTCGCCAATTATCTTCAAGCACTTGCTCTTCGATACCTTCCGAAACAAAGTCTTTGGCAATTTGTGTGTCGAGCAACGTCCAGTCCGAGTTTCTAAAACGATAGATACTTTGCTTCACATCTCCAACAATCAGATTGAAACGATCCTCTGCCAATGAGTTTTTTATTAGCGGACGAAAGTTGCTCCACTGCATGGAGGATGTATCCTGAAACTCATCAATCATAAAGTTATCAATATTCACTCCGGTTTTCTCATAGATAAACGGTGCGTCGCTTTCATCGATCACTTTATTGAGCAACTCGTTGGTATCGGAAATCAACATGATGTTTTTTTCTTGTCGGTAGGCAGATACCTGTTTAGATACATCGCTCAAAATTGCCAAAACGTAATAGAAGCGCAGAATACCTACTGCCGATAGATAATCGGCACGATTACCAAATAGATCTACAATCTGCCGAACACAGTCGTTGAGCCCTCCATGATAAGCAGACTCTATTTGAGATTTTACCTCTGTTGCCGCTTTTGCTGTAGACCAATTGTCTAGCGTATCTACCAAATTACAAAACGTAGCCGTTGGTTCTTTCCAATCTCCTGAGGCTAATTTATCAAAGTAGCCAAATGCAGAGCGAGAACCACCTTTAAAGTCTGAAAACTTTAACCCGTATTGATCGAGCAGCCCGATTCCTTTCTCTCCGAGTTGCTTCACCTTTGCTTCAAACTCTTTTACAATACCATCGAGTTTTGCTTTATAGCTTTGTAGTGTCTCTTTTTGAGCTGTATCTTCGTTTACTTTGTCAGCATATTCTTTGAAGCTTTCTTTAAAAATCTCCTGACTCAAACCTAGAATATCTTTTCGCAACTCCCAGCTATCGCCATTCTCGACTTTATCTGTCGTAAAACGAATAAGCCAATCGAGGAGATTTTTATTCTCTGGATTCTGCAAATCATTAAGCATCATTTCGACCGCTTCTGTCAGCACCATTCTTTCATCCATCTCCAATCCATACCCGCCTTGCAAACCAATTTCTCGCGTAAAGGCACGCATGGTTTGTTGAAAGAAACGGTCTATCGTACTGATATTAAAAGCGGAATAATCGTGTAATACATCAATCAGAATCTCTTTTGCCTCGTTACGAATTGATTGCTCTGATCTTTCGAATCGTTTCATTAATCCTTCGAGATAACCAGATTTATCACCATCGGCTCGCGCATAAATTTCCATAACGATACGGGTTTTCATCTCTTCGGTTGCTTTATTGGTAAAAGTAACCGCAAGAATGCGTTTGAATCCACCGGGATTGTTAAACAACAGATTCAAAAAAGCCTCTGTCAATTTGTACGTTTTCCCCGACCCTGCCGATGCTCGATAAAGTGTCAACATAATATTTCTAGTTATCTCGTTTTTTGATGCTTATTTATAGACTTGCAATATCCTCTGCTTAGATGATACGTGCTTTACTATAGCCTTCTTTCTTTAATAGCTCTAATACTTTTTGACGCAGATCACCTTGTACAATCATCTCGCCATCTTTTGCAGATCCACCTACTCCGCATTTTACCTTCAACCAACGCC
>CAMTPD010000271.1 GCA_947074265.1 uncultured Porphyromonadaceae bacterium | reverse complement strand
GGCGTACAGTAGCGATGACATCAGTACAAGTGCATTGTAGCACGGTTTTTTTTAGATAACACTGCGACCGCCGAAAACTACACCAGGTCGTCCACTCTTTCCCTACACGACGGTCTTCCGATCTAAGTATATGTTTGGAGCAGATATCTTATACCAACAATGGAAAGATACTCGCTTCTTTGATAATTCAGAGGCCTTTAATAATAGATTTCGCGTTGGTTTTGGTGGAGAGTATACTCCGGATGCAATGGCGCGAAATATCTTTAAGCGTATGAAATATAGAGCAGGTGCTTATATGAACAATTCTTACGTGAAGATTGATAATTCTGGATACGATGAATATGGAGCAAGTATTGGTTTTGGAATCCCAATGCTAGACAATCGCTCGGTAGTGAATCTTGTTTTTGAATATGTGAAGATCAAGCCTGAAATAAGTAAATTGATCGATGAACAGTATTTCAAATTTACGGTGAACTACACATTCAATGAGCGTTGGTTCTATAAACAAAAGATTAAGTAACAACTAGGTTTAATAACACATTGACTAAATAAAATATTCTCGAAATGAAAACGAAGGTTTTTTTGATCGCTCTAGGATGCACGATGGGTATATTTGGGGCTAGCGCGCAAAAAGGCGTTGATAATGGTACTCAGTACGGAAGTGGTGAGGATAGCGCACGTTGCGTTAAAAATATCAGTTTGTTTGTTCCGTTTGCAAAATCAGGAGACTTCAAGTCTGCTTATGAGCCATGGAAACTTGTATACGACGAGTGTCCGGGTTCTACAAAGAATATCTATTTGTACGGAGCTAAAATCTTAGCATGGCAAATTCAAAATGAAAAAGATCCTGCAAAGAAAGAAGCTTTGATAGCAGAATTGATGAATTTGTACGACAAACGTGTTCAATATTTCGGAGATGATAAGAAATATGGAAAAGACTATATCGTAGGTAATAAAGCTCAAGATTACTACGAATACAAAAAAGAGAAAGCTGACTCGAAAGAGGTTTACAAATGGACAAAAGAAGTTGTTGATGAGTTCAAACAAGAAACAGATCTTATCGCAATGTCTATGTTTATGTATTCTTCATTGAATATTTTGGCTTCAGACCAAACTCACAAAGAGAACTATATCAAAGACTATTTGACTTCTACTGCATATCTAGATCAGCAACTTGCAAAAATGAAAGCTGCTAATATTGCGAAAGAAGTAGAAAAGATTGAAGCTGTTCGCGCAGGTATTGATCAAGCATTCGCAACAAGTGGTGCTGCAGACTGCGAAACATTGCAATCTATCTATGGTCCTAAGATTGAAGAAAACAAAACAAATATCGAATCTTTGAAAGAATCATTGGCTTTGTTACGTCGCATGCGTTGTACAGAAAGTGATGCTTATCTTGCTGCTGCAAAATATGCACACCAAATTCAGCCAACTGCTGAGTCTGCAATGGGTATGGCTAAGCAAGCTTTGAAAAACAAAGATTATTCGACAGCGATGAAATACTACGAAGAATCTGCTCAAATGGAAACAGATAATTTGCAAAAAGCAGAGTTGTATTATAGTATGGCTGTAATGTCTTATGAGCAAAAGAACTTTGCACAAGCAAGACAATATTGTAACAAAGCAGTAGAGTTTAATCCAAACTATTCAGCACCATATTTGTTGGTTGCAACAATGTATGCAACATCGGCAGCTTCTCTTTATCCTGGAGATCCGGTAATGCAAAAAGTAGTTTACTATTTAGTAATTGACAAACTAGAAAAAGCTAGATCTGTAGATCCTTCATGTGCAGATCAAGTAAATCCGATGATTTCTAGATACCGTAGCTCATTGCCATCTAAAGAAGATGTCTTTATGCACCCTGATTTGGAAAATGGTAAAACAGTAACTATCGGCGGTTGGATTGGCGAAAGAACAACTATCAGATAATATTTGATATGACAAATAAGCGTATTCACGAAAATACGAGAAATAAAAAGAGCATAATAACCGCACTCAGTGCGGTTGTTATGCTTCTCTTTTTCATAGGGTGTGGGAAGGAGAAGACCGAAGTGATTCCGTCAGTATTGAATCCTGACTCCGTTTATATGATGCGTACTACTGATGCTGTATCTCTTATTTCAGACTCTGGTTATACTCGTTATCGTTTGACTGCACCCGAATGGTTGATGTATTCGCGTGCAACCGAGCCATATTGGTATTTTCCCAAAGGAGCTTATCTCGAAAAATTTGATACATTGTTTAATATCGAAGCTACGGTAGTAGCCGATACCGTGACGTATTTTGATAAAAAGAGATTGTGGGAGTTGATTGGTAATGTACATATCGAAAATGTAGACGGAACAAAATTTGATAGCCAAGAGTTGTATTTAGATGAACGTAATGATAAAGTTTCATCGACAAAGTTTATTCGTATCGAGCAAAAAGACGGAAGTATAACTACCGGTGTAGGTTTTGAATCGAATATGGAGATGACAGATTATCATATACTTTCTGCAGCAGGAGAATTTATTGTGAGTGAAATAAAGAACGATACAATCACGAGCACAAATGAAATAGCAGACTCTGTGATAATACAGAGGGATTCGATTAAATAATAGTTATGAGCACAACGATTACATACGTTCTGATTAGTTTGGCTTTTTCAGCTTTCTTCTCAGGAATGGAAATTGCATTTGTTTCGGCTAATAAACTAAGAGTCGAAATTGAAAAGAAAAACGGAATTTCGGGAGCGATTATTGATATCTTTCTCAAAAATCCGAATCAATTCATTTCGACAATGTTGGTTGGGAATAATATCGCCTTGGTTGTATACGGTTTGCAAATGGCTTTACTTTTAGAGCCAGGAATAAAATTGGTAGTACATCAAGAAGCAATCGTTGTGTTGATTCAAACCATTTTATCGACATTGTTGATTCTTTTTGCCGGAGAGTTTATTCCAAAAACGATATTTAAGCTCAATCCAAATCTGGCCTTAAATATCTTTGCTATACCTTTATTTGTATTTTACATTGTACTCTATCCGATCTCAATTTTTACATCGTTTATTTCGCAATTGATATTAAGAGTTTTAGGCCTGAAAAATGATGGGGCAAATACTCGTACTTTGGGTAAAGTTGATTTAGATTACTTCATACAGCAAAGTATTGATGAGTCTTCGGAGTCTTCAGAAATGGATACGGAGGTAAAGATCTTTCAAAATGCCCTTGACTTTTCGAGTGTAAGATTACGAGATTGTATGATTCCTCGCAATGAAATTGTTGCGTGTGAGCTAAATGCGACATCCGGCGATTTGCGTGCGAAGTTTATAGAAACGGGCTTGTCTAAGATTTTAGTATACAAAAATAGTGTTGATGATATTATAGGCTATATTCACTCATCTGAACTATTTAACAAACCCGAAGATTGGACTAGGCAAATCAATACGATATCGTTGGTACCCGAAACAATGGCCGCAAATAAGCTGATGAAGGTGCTAATGCAAACAAAAAAAAGTATTGCCGTTGTTGTTGACGAGTTTGGAGGTACTTCCGGTATTGTCACATTAGAGGATTTGGTAGAAGAGATTTTTGGCGATATTGAAGACGAGCACGATGTAAAATCATTAGTAGCAAAACGTATTGCCGAAACAGAATGTATTTTATCGGGGCGTTTAGAGATAAGTACAGTCAATGAAAAATTTGGATTATCACTACCCGAGTCTGATGAATATTTAACATTAGCAGGCTGGATTCTTCATGT
>CAMTPD010000270.1 GCA_947074265.1 uncultured Porphyromonadaceae bacterium | reverse complement strand
GGCATACGAGATTCTCCGGAGTGACTGGAGTTCAGACATGTGCTCTTCCGATCTCGCCCTGACTATCAATTAGCAAATCTAGAAGTCAAACGTTCTGATAAAACCATCAGTTATGAGAAAGCTCAACGCATTCCTGATGTTACAGTTTCAGCTTCATACGATAGAGCCGGTGGAGTATGGAATAACTTTATTGGATTTGGAGTTTCGATGGATATTCCTTTTTTAAATCGCAATCAAGGAAATATCAAAAAAGCACAGATCGAAAAACGCCAAAAAGAAGTGATCAAACAGAATCTGCAACTTTCTATCCAGCATGAAGTAATCGAGGCGTATGAGAATTATTGTCTATACTATCATTTCTATCAAAAAACAAATGATAACCCAATTATTAAGGAACTCGATTCAATGCAAAAAATATATACAAAGAATCTACTCAATAAAAATATCAGTATGCTTGAATTTATAGACTTTCTCGATACTTACAAATCTAATAAGCAAGCATGGCTTACAGCCAAATTGAATGTATTAAATCAACTAGAAGAGTTACACTATATCATCGGCAACGATCTTAATCCATCAAATAAAAATGAAAACAACAACTAAAACTTTCACATACTTAGCTATGGCTTACTCTTTATTTGTATCGTGTACGCAATCTAAAGAACAAACAAATCAAAATAATACGGCACAATCGACGACATCTGTTTCATATAAGACTATAAAAGCTGAAACATCTAATAGAGTCATTGACATTCGTACTACAGGACGTATTATAAGTAACCCTGATGTAACAATTCGCTATACTCCATTAATTAGCGGAATTATAGAACAGTCATTCTTTAACCTTGGCTCGGTAGTTACAAAAGGGCAAAAACTACTTAGTATACGAAGTGCAGAAGTAAATGCATTGAAGGCTGAGATTGAATCTGTTCAACAAGAATTGGCTATCGCAAAACGAGATCTCATGTCTGCCGAATCATTATATGCTGACGGGATGACCTCTCAAAAAGAACTACTTGAAGCTCAAGCAAAAGTAAAGCAAACAGAATCTGCAATTCAAAAAGCAAATGCTGATCTCGCAATTCTTGGAAAAGACGCTGTAAACGGAATATTTACAATTACAGCTCCTGCTTCTGGATATATCTTAGCAAAGAATGCTCCTATCGGAGGGACTATCTCTCCGGATAGCGATCCTCTTTTTACAATTGGAGACCTCACTGATGTATGCGCCGAAGCAAGCATTTACACAGCTCAGATACAGATGCTACAAGAAGGACAAGAAGCTATTATTTCCACATCGGCATATCCAGGCGAGGAGTTTATTGGTAAAGTTACAACCATTGCAAATGTCTTTGACACTGAAGATAAAGCTTTAAAAGTCAGAATTGCATTGAAGAATCCCAATCTGAAACTAAAACCGGAAATGACTGTAGCCATCCATCTAAAGAATAATTCTGAACAGCGAGTAGTTACTCTTCCCACTGAAGCGGTCATCTTTGACAACAACGCATACTGGGTGGTCTGTAAAGAAAATGATAACACCACAACAGTAAAGGAAGTAATACCAAACGGAACAAATGGCAAATTAACATTTATCCAAGCAGGAGTTAATGAAGGTGATGACATCGTTATCAAAGATCAACTTCTAATTTATTCAGCAATTAAAACCAACTAACACTATGCATAAGCTGATCGAAAAAATAATTTCCTTCGCCTTGAGGAATCATATATTTGTACTCTTTCTTACTGGCATTTTATTTGTTAGTGGTATCATTTGTTATTTAAATACACCTATCGAAGCCTACCCTGATGTTACAAATACACGTGTAAAAATAATTGCACAATGGCCCGGACGTAGTGCCGAAGAAATTGAGAAGTTTGTTACACTGCCTATCATGCAGCAGCTTAACACGATTCCACGTAAAACAGATGTTCGCTCCACTTCATTATTCGGACTTTCGGTAGTAACTGTATTATTCGAAGATGGTGTTGATGATTTCTTTGCTCAACAATATGCATCGAATCGGATGCAAGGTATTGATCTTCCTGAAGGTACAGAGCTTTCCATCGAACCTCCATCAGGAGCAACAGGCGAAATATTTAGATACATCTTACGCAGTGATTTACCAATCAGAGAAATATCTGCAATCAACGAATGGGTTGTTGAGCGTGAATTGTTATCTGTACCAGGTGTAGCATCTATTGCTTCTTTTTGTGGAGAAGAAAAGATGTATGAAGTTTCTGTAGACCCTACCGAACTAAACAATTATGGCATTACCCCACTACAAGTATATGAAGCAATATCTAACAGTAATATCAACGTAGGCGGCGATGTTATCAAAAAAGGAAGCCAAGCTTATGTAGTACGTGGTCTCGGACTTCTAGAAAGCACCGAAGATATTGAGAATATACTTATTGAGGTTAAAGGAAACACTCCTATTCGTGTAAAACAAGTGGCTACAGTGTCATTGTCTTCCAAGCCTAGACAAGGCCAAGTAGGTCTTGATGACGAAGACGACGTTGTTCAAGGTATCGTTATCATGCTCCGCGGACAAAACCCATCGGAGGTTATTCATCTTGTTAAAGAAAAGATTGCAGAACTTAACGACCGTATTCTTCCCGAAAATGTAAAGATAGAGCCGTTTATGGATCGCTCTAAATTGGTAGATGCGACTGTACATACTGTTTTAAAAAACATGGCTGAAGGTATATTACTTGTTGCCTTTATCGTGTTCTTATTTTTATTCAATTGGCGCACTACATTTATTGTAGCCACAGTGATTCCGCTCTCATTCTTGTTTGCGATTATCATGTTGAAAATACAAGGATTACCGGCCAATCTTATTTCAATGGGTGCTCTTGATTTTGGTTTACTGCTAGAAGGAACACTAGTTATTGTCGAGATTGTTTACGTTGCTTTGCTGCAAAGGAGCAAACAAATTGGCGATGAGCGATTCCTTAGATCTTCTAAAAGCGGACTAATAAAGCGTAGTGCCGGTAGTGTAGCATCTCATATATTCTTTGCTCAAATCATATTGGTTGTTGCTCTCTTCCCTATCTTTTCATTCCAAAAAGTGGAAGGAAAGATGTTCTCACCTCTGGCTTTTACACTAGGTTATGCACTTTTAGGCTCACTCATATTATCGCTAACATACGTACCGGTAATGTGCAAATTATTGCTTACTCAACCGATTCATGAAAAGAAAAACAAGATAAGTGATTTTCTTACCGGAGTAATCGAACATTTATATCAGCTCTGCTCTAGACATCGTATGGGTACAATCGCGGCTTTTATTGTACTATTGATTGTTTGCCTCATTCGATTTGCTTATTGGGGTACTGAATTTATTCCAAGCATGAACGAAGGTGCAATCTATGTACGAGCTACGCTACCTAATAGTATCAACCTCGACGAATCGGTACGTATTACAAAAGAGATGAAACAAAAGATACGTAGTTTTGATGAGGTTGAGTTTGTTCTCACACAAACAGGCCGTCCCAACGATGGCACAGATGCAACCGGCTTCTTTAACATTGAGTTTCATACAGAACTAAAACCTCAATCAGAATGGAAAAGAAAGATTAATAAAGATGAGCTCATCGCACAGATACAAGACTCCTTAAATACATATCCGGGGGTAATCTTTGCCTTTAGTCAACCAATACAAGATAATGTAGAGGAGTATGTGGCCGGAGTAAAGAGTGCACTCGTTATTAAAATATTCGGACAAGACCTCCATCAGC
>CAMTPD010000269.1 GCA_947074265.1 uncultured Porphyromonadaceae bacterium | reverse complement strand
TTGAACCAATAAATACTATGAGTTATGAAAGTGTACCAATCTAATGAAATCAAGAACATCGCCATCTTGGGAAGTTCTGGCGCCGGGAAAACCACTCTCGTAGAAGCAATGCTATTCGAGAGTGGTATCATAAAACGTCGCGGATCAGTTGAAGGAAAAAATACGGTGTGCGACTATTTCCCCGTAGAGAAAGAGTATGGTTATACCGTCTTTTCTACGGTTTTTAGTGTAGAATGGCAAGGACGTAAACTAAACTTTATCGATTGTCCCGGTTCGGACGACTTTATTGGCGCGGCAGTTTCGGCACTGAATGTTACCGATACCGCTTTGATGGTTATCGATGCTCAGTATGGTGTAGAAGTAGGAACGATCAATCACTTCCGTTACACAGACAAATTTCACAAACCGGTTATTTTCGTTATCAATCAGCTCGACCACGAAAAAGCAGACTATGACAATGCCGTTGCGCAGTTGATAGAAAACTACGGCTCCAAAGTCGTTCCTGTGCAATATCCTATCAGTTGCGGAACTTCATTCAATGCTGTGGTAGACGTATTGAAGATGGAAATGTACCGATGGAAACCTGAAGGAGGCGTACCTGAAGTACTACCTATTCCGGAAGAAGAGAAAGAGAAAGCCGAAGCATTGCATCAAGCATTGGTGGAGGCAGCGGCCGAAAATGATGAGACATTGATGGAGAAGTTTTTCGATCAAGGTACACTTTCGGAAGATGAAATGCGTGAAGGTATTCACAAAGGACTTATTACACGTGGTATGTTTCCTGTATTCTGTGTAAGTGCAGAACGCGACATGTGCGTACGTCGTACACTCGAATTCTTGGGCAATGTAGTTCCTTTTGTAAGCGAAATGCCGAAAGAAAAAACAGTAGACGGTATCGAAGTTGCACCGGATGCATCTGCTCCAACCAGCCTTTTCGTATTTAAAACAACCGTAGAACCGCATCTTGGAGAGGTTTCTTACTTCAAAGTTATTTCGGGAACCATAAAAGAGGGCGACGATTTGGTAAATGCCGACAGAGGATCAAAAGAGCGTATCTCTCAGATATATTGTGTTGCCGGTCAAACCAAAGATAAAGTAGAAAAAATGATGGCCGGTGATATCGGTGCCACAGTGAAACTAAAAGATGTACGTACCGGTAATACATTAAATGCAAAAGGACTAGATTATCGATTCGACTTTATTAAATATCCCGAACCACGTTATCGTCGTGCCATAAAACCTGCCAATGAAGCAGATGCAGAAAAGCTAAGTGAAATCTTAACCCGTATGCACGAAGAAGATCCTACTTATATCATTGAGCATTCAAAAGAGTTGAAGCAAGTGATTGTATCGGGTCAGGGAGAATTCCACTTGAAAACATTGAAATGGCGTATCGAAAACAACGATAAACTACCTATTGTATTCTTTGAACCAAAGATTCCGTATCGTGAAACAATCACAAAGAGTTCGCGTGCCGATTACCGACACAAAAAACAATCGGGTGGTGCCGGTCAGTTTGGCGAAGTACATTTGATTGTAGAACCGTATTACGAAGGAATGCCGATTCCGGATAGTTATAAATTCAACGGACAAGAGTTCAAGATGACTGTGCGTGATGTGCAAGAGCATCAACTACCTTGGGGCGGAAAACTTGTTTTTGTGAATTCCATTGTAGGTGGAGCTATCGAATCGCGCTTCTTACCTGCAATCTTGAAAGGTATCATGGGACGCATGGAGCAAGGACCTCTTACCGGATCCTACGCTCGAGACGTTCGGGTTTGTGTATACGATGGAAAAATGCACCCGGTAGATTCGAATGAAATCTCCTTTATGCTTGCAGGTCGCAATGCCTTTAGCGAAGCTTTCAAAGAAGCCGGACCGAAGATTCTTGAGCCTATTTATGATGTGGAAGTATCTGTGCCAAGTGAGAAATTGGGCGACGTGATGGGCGATTTGCAAGGACGCAGAGCTTTAATCATGGGTATGAACAGTGAAAAAGGTTTTGAAAAGATTTCGGCAAAAGTGCCATTGAAAGAAATGTCTTCCTATGCTACATCGCTGAGTTCACTCACCGGAGGTAGAGCTTCGTTTACAATGAAGTTCTCGGGCTACGAACTAGTACCGACCGATGTACAAGACAAGCTATTGAAAGCTTACGAAGCACAGCAACAAGAAGAATAACAAGTATATTATTGATTGGATTTACCCCGGCAAGATCACAGATTTTGTCGGGGTTCTTTTTTTATCAAAGTTAGAGGCCGAATGAACCGTTCTTACGAGCGGCATTCGGCCTCAGAAGTTGAGTAGAGAGAATAATAGATGTGATTATAATTTGTTCAATGCTTGAGCCAAGTCTGCTTTGATGTCGTCGATGTGTTCGATACCCACAGAGATACGCAGGCCGTTTGGTCTTACACCGGCAGCAAGTTGTTCTGCATCGCTCAATTGTTGGTGCGTTGTCGTAGCAGGGTGTACGATCAATGACTTCGCGTCACCTACATTCGCAACGTGTGAGAATAGAGAAAGATTCTCGATTAGTTTGGCAGTAGCCTCTTTATCGCCTTTCACATGCACTTGCATTACACCACCAAAACCATGTTGAAGATACTTTTTCGCATTTGCATGATAAGGACTGCTTTTCAAGCCCGGATAGCTAACGCTTTCGATCTTTGGATGTTGTTCAAGCCATTCTGCAAGTTCGAGCGCATTGTCGCATGTACGTTGCACGCGTAGCGAAAGCGTCTCCAAACCTTGTGTCAACATAAAGCTGTTGAATGGGCTGATACAAGGACCAAAGTCTCTCAATCCTTCCACTCTGGCACGAATTGCAAATGCAATGTTACCAAACGGACTGTCTTTGCCAAATTCTTTTCCGAATACCAAACCGTGGTAGCCTTCCGACGGTTCGCTGAATTGAGGAAACTTACCATTGTTCCAGTCGTAGTTACCACCATCGATAAGTACGCCACCCATGCTTGTTCCGTGTCCGCCAATCCATTTCGTTGCCGAGTGTGTCACAATGTTTGCTCCCCATTTGATCGGTTGACAAAGGTAACCTCCGGCACCAAAGGTATTATCCACTACCAACGGAATCTCATGCTTGTGTGCAAGTTCGGCAATCGGTTCAAAGTCTGGTACACTAAAAGCAGGGTTACCGATTGTTTCCAGGTAAATAGCTTTCGTATCTTTATTGATCAAACTTTTGATGCTTTCATACTTATCACCATCGGCAAAGCGAGTTTCCACACCTAGGCGTTTGAACGAAACTTTAAACTGATTGTATGTTCCACCGTAAAGGAATGAGCTCGATACAATGTTGTCACCCTCGTTTACAAAGTTGTTCAATGCAAGAAACTGAGCGGCGTGTCCCGAAGCCGTAGCAACAGCAGCAACTCCACCTTCCAATGCAGCCATACGTTTTTCAAACACATCCGTAGTTGGGTTCATCAAACGCGTGTAGATGTTACCAAATTTCTTCAAGGCAAAAAGGTCGGCACCGTGTTGTGCATCGTTAAACCCATAAGCCGTTGTTTGATAAATCGGTAGAGCACGTGAGCAAGTTGTCGGATCTACCTCTTGTCCTGCATGTACTTGCAATGTTTCGACATGAAGTTGTGTCTGTTCCATGATAATTGTTTGTTAGACTTTATAATTTGATTATTGTTTCTGTTTTGTTCAAAAAAAAAATCATTATCGCTTCGTCGATTGCACTTCCGGATATGGACTATATCTTGTTCTTATAACTT
>CAMTPD010000268.1 GCA_947074265.1 uncultured Porphyromonadaceae bacterium | reverse complement strand
TACACCATCTTCATTGGCTGCATATCCAAATCTTGCTTGTCCCGTTGTTGATGAGTTTATAGGTGTTTTGCCCGGTTTTGTAGGAAACACAGATGGTTTGGTGTATTGTGCAGGTAATGATGATGTGTTTACAATGCTCGAAGGCGTAATAGATGAGGTTGCGGCATTATTTCCTTCTTCTTATATTCATTTAGGAGGAGATGAAGCATCGAAAGTGTTGTGGAAGAAATGTCCAAAATGCCAAGCACGCATGCAGACTGAAAGGATAGAACATGAAGAAGAGTTGCAAAGCTATTTCATGAAGCGTATGAGTAAATATGTGCAAAGTAAAGGCAAGCAAGTTTTAGGATGGGATGAGCTAACAAATAGCACGATACCCGAAGGTGCTACTATTATGGGATGGCAAGGTATGGGTAATGCCGGATACAAAGCAGGAAAGTTGGGACATAAGTTTATCATGACGCCTGCGCGTGTTATGTATTTGATCCGTTATCAAGGACCTCAATGGTTCGAACCTCGAACGTATTTTGGCAATAACACATTAAAAGATGTGTATATGTACGAACCGATACAAGCTAATTGGGATAAGGATGTAGCAAAGAACTTAATAGGTGTGCAAGCGTCATTATGGACTGAGTTTTGTAACTCGGCAGAAGATGTGGAGTATTTGCTTTTTCCTCGTTTGATCGGTGCGGCAGAGGTGGCTTGGAGCAATGCTGATACAAAAGATTGGAGTGGATTTGTTACTCGTCTGGATGGTGTAAACAATCAAATTCAGGATATAGGGATTGTATCTGCAGCTTCGATGTATAACATTGATCATAAAATAGAGCCGAATCAAAATGATCTGAAAGTTACGTTATCCTGTATACGTCCTGATGTACAGATTCATTACACAACGGATGGTAATGATCCGATCGTTACAGATTCAATTTATACAGATCCAATTTACGTAAAAGAAAAGCAGGTAATAAAAGCTGTAACGAGTAAGGATGGAGTCATTGTAGGCAAAGTACTTACACTTCCATTGTCGAAGAATATGGCAACCGGTAAGAAAGTGCTTTCTTCCAATCCAAATGCTTATGTACTTACAAATGGTTTGCGCGGAAGTAATAAGCATTCCGACTTTGAGTGGTGTGGATGGTATGGAGAAGATGCTTCATTCATAGTTGACTTAGGAGCGATTGCGCCAATCAATCGAGTTGTACTTGGAACGATCTTGAATCATGGGATGGGAGTACATCATCCTGCAAAGATTGAACTTTCGGTGTCGAACGATAATGAAGAGTATACGGTTGTCGCAACAAAAGGAGCAGGGAGTAATACTACGCAAGAACAAGGTATTGTGATAAAAGATCATGCATTTGAGAATCTGAATAAACATGCGCGTTATGTAAAGTTTAGTTTAGCTACACCGGGGATATGCTATCCCAAACATGTACGTGCCGGACAAAAAACATGGATGCATTGTGATGAGGTTATCGTAGAATAGATAAACCAGAGCGTTTCGTTATATAAAAGCAAAAAGCTATAGAGTTCCGAACTCTATAGCTTTTGTTTTAGTGTGCTGAAGGGGGTGCACATTGTGTATTGCTTCCCCAATTGAAGTTTGCGTTTTTGCCCATTCGAAGTACTAGCTTTCCTCCATTTGTCAAGTCATCATGTGTAAACCAAGGTTTATCATGTACTTTTCCATTTAATGTAGCCGACTGGATATATTTATTGTCTTCCGAATAGTTCTCGGCAATGATTTCAAAAGTTTTACCGTTGTCGAGGTTAATAATGGTTTTCTCGAAGACCGGACTTCCGATATTATAAGCCGCAAATCCAGGAGTTACGGGGTAAAAACCCATGGTAGAGAATGCAACAAAAGCCGACATACCTCCTCCGTCTTCATCGCCAGGTACACCCATTAAGTCGTTTCGAAACCATTGATTCAGCAAGGTTCTGATTCGTTTTTGTGTTTTCCAAGGTTGTCCCGAGTAGTTGTATAGATATGGAATATGTAAACTTGGCTCATTCGCCATCGAAAACTGTCCTACATTACCTGTGTGATCGGGCAATTGAGAATAGAAATCATACTTTGACTTACCTAATGGTTCGCGGAATGTTTGATCCAACTCTTTGTTAAATTCATCGCATCCACCCATTAATACAATAAGATCCGCAACATTATGTGGAACGTCCCAACGATATACCCAACCGTTGTTTTCGCCATAAAACTCGCGAGCTCCAGGTCCGCCATCGTATCGATAGTCGAACGGTTCTAGGAATACACCATCTTTATCTTTTGGGTGAAAGAACTTCGTTTTCTCATTAAAAACGTTTCGGTAATTATTTGCTCGTTTAGCAAAATAAAGACTCTCATCGTCCTTTCCCAATGCTTTTGCTATTTGAGACAAACACCACTCATCATAAGCAGTGCCAAGCGTAACAGCAATGGGTTGTCGTTTTTCCCATCCATGTACCTCTGGTATTGTCTCTTTTTCCCCTGCTTTGAGTGCGGGAATATATCCTTTCTCAACGTAAAATCGATCAAGCTCTCCGGCTGGTTTAGCCGACCATGGAGCCAATGTCTTTTCAGTAATTGCATTTTTACATGCACTGTATGCCTCTTGCAGATCAAAACCGCCCAAATTCTTTGCTTGTGCATCGGCAATGGTTGCCACACCATGGTTAGAATTCATTCTTCGAGAATCGCCTGTAATCTCAGGAAACGTCGGCATCCAGTAATTAGGCATTTGCTCAGCCATTCGAAGATACGAGTTGATAACATCACGCTCTACTTGCGGTGTCATAATAATGCGCAAAGGGTGCGTTGCTCGGTAAGTATCCCAAATCCAATCATCGGTATAAAAAGGAGTTCCATTATCGTTGTGTATTTGTCCGTCGAATGCGCTAAAATAGCGACCATCTTCACTGATATTTACAGGTCTTTCAAAACACCTGTAGAGAGAAGTATAGAAGATGGCTTTGTCGTTGTCATTGCCCGAAACCTCAATTTTATCCAAAACATTATTCCATGCAGTTACGCCTTCGGCAACAATCTCTTTTAAGTCTTTATTATTAAGCTCTCGAACCAAATTCTTTTGGGCTTGTGCAGCATCAATAAATGAAATTCCGTATTTGACCGTTACATTATTCGTATTCTTTCCCAATGCAACAATTGTATAAGCACCATTCTTTGTAGCAATGGTGTTGCAATCGATAGGCTTTTTACTTAATTCTAAATACACATAAACTTTCGTATTGTTATCTAGGTTTTGGTATCCGCTGATCGTGTTCTTATCACACGATAAATGCCCATTGGAAGTGCTAAGTACAAGAAATGCTGAATCGTTCTTTTCAAAGTCTATTTGGTACATAGCACTTTGATGAGACGGAGCAAATTGTATATCTGTTTGCATTTCATCGAGTCGTACTTTGTAATAATAAGGCTTTATGACTTCATTGTCGTAACTCATCGCATTTACAGGAGTGATATCGTCACGTTTACCTTGGAAAGGAGACAGCTTGAAAGCCGAACTACCTCGATGACTCGTAACAATAATAGGCAGACCATGTAGTAAGTCGCCGGTAAAGGCGCCACGTTCAGGATACACGCGCAGCATACTAGTGGGAAGATGGATGGTTGGAAATGTCGGAAACAGCAAGTGACTAATGTTGCCCATGTAGGGATTTACATATTCCACCGCAGTCTTGGGCTGTGCATTCATGGTCGTAAAGACCGATAGAAAGCAACTACTGGAAATTAGAATAAGGTTTCTT
>CAMTPD010000267.1 GCA_947074265.1 uncultured Porphyromonadaceae bacterium | reverse complement strand
AACAGCGACGCTGCGTGAGCAAAAACGTTCACGCAGCGTCGCTGTTTTCTTTATTCCCCGATGAGGGTACATACGGTAGCTTGGGCTACGCGAATGAGATCGTCGGGATTTATTTCGATTTGTAGGCCGCGCTGTCCGGCACTTACATAGATCTTGTCAAAAGCTTTGCAGCTATCGTGGATGTAGGTAGGGAAGTGTTTCTTCATACCTACGGGCGAGCAGGCTCCGCGTATGTATCCGGTAGTAGGCAGCAGCTCCTTCATAAGAATCATCGCGCAACTCTTATTGCCTGATACCTTAGCCGCAAACTTTAGGTTTAGCTCGTCGGCTCCCGGAATGATACAAACAAAATGTCCTGTTTTATCACCCTTTAGCACGAGTGTTTTAAATACTTGTGCCACATCTTCTCCCAGTTGATCCGCCACATGGACTGCACTAAGGTCAGACTCGTCTACTTCATAAGGTACTAAATTGTACTTTACGCCTGCTTTGTCGAGCAGGCGGGCTGCATTTGTTTTGTTTATTTTCATACAGATAGAGATTTAGCTTAGTTGTTGTTTGTTATGCAACAAGTCACATTCATGAGCGTATTACTCTACATCAATCAGCGAAAGACCGATGCGTTTGCGTTCTTTGTCGATAGATACAACCTTAGCGCGCACCTGTTGGTTCAACGACACATATTGTGACGGATCATTTACAAACTCTTTTGCCATGTGCGACTTGTGGATGAGTCCGTTTTCCTTGATTCCGATATTGACAAAACAACCAAAATTGGTAATGTTGTTTACGATACCGTTTACAACCATACCCTCTGTCAGATCGTTCATCGTACGAATTTCCTTGCTGAAAGAGAACGCCTTTTTGCGATCACGCGGGTCACGTCCCGGTTTGTCCAACTCTTTAAGAATATCTTGAATAGTAGGTAAGCCTACCGTATCGCTCAAGTAACGTGCCGGATCAATCTGTTTGCGTAATGCTTCGTCGCTCATGAGCTGAGACACCGAACAACCAAGGTCTTTGGCCATTTGCTCTACGATGTAATAACTTTCCGGGTGCACTGCTGACGCATCAAGAGGGTTTACTCCGTTTTGAATGCGTAAGAAGCCGGCACACTGTTCGAATGCTTTTTGCCCCAGACGAGCTACTTTCAATAACTCTTTTCTTGTTTTGAATGCACCATTTTCGGCACGGTAATCAACGATGTTTTGAGCCAAAGTAGGGCCAAGACCCGAAATGTAAGTTAGCAAATGCTTACTTGCCGTATTCAGGTTTACGCCCACAAGATTCACGCAGTATTCAACAGTACGGTCTAGAGAAGCCTTTAATTTGGTTTGATCTACATCGTGTTGGTATTGTCCTACACCAATTGATTTAGCATCGATCTTTACCAGTTCGGCTAGAGGATCCATTAATCGGCGACCAATACTTACAGCACCACGCACCGTAACGTCGTATTGAGGAAACTCATCACGTGCAACTTTCGAAGCCGAATATATTGAAGCTCCACTTTCATTGACAACGAACGATGAGATGTTTTTATATTGTTTTACCGCATCAATCAATTGTTGTGTCTCGAAACTTGCTGTACCATTTCCGATTGCTACGGCTTCGATTGCATATGAGTCTATCAGGTTCGACAGTTTTGAAATTGATTTACGCCATTCCTTTTGCGGAGCATGAGGGTAAATCGCTTCGTTATGGATCAGATCGCCTTGCTCGTTGAGACATACAATTTTACAACCTGTACGAAATCCCGGGTCAATAGCCAATGTACGCACTTGGCCCAACGGCGATTCAAGCAACAATTGGCGCAGATTGTCGGCAAATACTTTGATTGCCTCTTCATCTGCTTTCTCTTTACATTTGCCCATGGTTTCGTTTTCGATAGACGACTTTAGTAATCGTTTGTACGAATCTTCCATCGCTTCTTTTACCAATTGAGAAGATTGGTTTTTTCCCTTCACGTATTTGCGTTCGAGCGCATCCAATGCTTCATCATTGTCTGCTACAACGGCAATTTTTACAATTCCTTCTTGTTCGGCTCTGCGTAAAGCCAAAAAGCGGTGAGAAGGACAGCGTAGCAAAGATTCTTTATGATCGAAATATTCGCGATACTTTTCGCCCTCTTCTTCTTTGCCTTTAACCACTTTCGATTTGATTTCGGAAGTGCGGTCGTATACCCTGCGTACACGATTACGGGCAAATTCATCTTCGCTGATCCATTCGGCCACTATATCCATAGCTCCTTTTAGTGCGCTCTCGGCAGATGGCACTTCGTCATTGACAAAGCGTAGTGCTTTTCCTTCCGGGTCGTTCTCGTTTTGAAACATAAGCAATTGAGCCAATGGTTCCAGTCCTCGTTTGCGGGCAAGCTCAGCTTTGGTTTGTCGTTTAGGTTTGAATGGGAGATAGATATCTTCCAGTTCAGCACTTTCCCACGTGCTTTCGATACGAGACTTTAAAGCATCGGTAAGTTTATCTTGTTCAGAGATAGAGTTGAGAATGGTTTCTTTACGCGCTTGCAGTTCACATAACTTTTGGTATGTTGTGTCAATGGCTCCGATAGCAACCTCATCGAGTCCGCCGGTAGCTTCTTTTCTATAGCGAGCAATAAATGGTATTGTTGCTCCGTCGGTCAAAAGCTTTACGGTAGCCTTTACAAGGCGTTCGGGAATGTTGACTTTGCGAGAGAGAATAGGAAGTATAGTATCGATCATAATATGAGACTTTATATTTGAGAAACAAAAGTAATAAAATCTCACAATTTATTTTTTAGTGTCAGTTTTGGAACGAATGTAATCTAGAGCTTAACGATTTGATTAAAGTCCAAGATTTTCTGAAATACTGGGCAAATTAAGGTATAACATGTTAATAAAGCTCTATTAACTAACATCTTCGTTTGTTTCTTGTTTTCTAAGGTATAAATAGAATATCTGTCATTATGAAAAAGCTAGTACTATTAATAAGTATTCTAACTGTGATAATTTACAGTTGTTCGGACGAGGAAAATACATTAACACCTACAATACCCGAAGTTGAAGGAGGAAAGACTTTGGTTTCTTTTGCTATAGACGCATTAAATCAGACAAAGTCTGATGTCGAAAATAAAACAGAAGTTACCCAATTGATAATGCAACCGGGCATGAGTTCGGATGTAGAACCTTTAAGTATAGAGATCGAGCAGATTGCGACAAAATCATATCAAGCATTGATGATAGATAGCACGCTACGTGTTGTTGTGTACAAACGTCGTCCGGGAGGGAAAACTCCAGATCCGGCATTAGATCAGTTTATTGCAACAAATACTTATGTGGTAACAGCAGACTATTATCTGACTCCTTCACTTGTTGATAGTGCGGGAAGTGCAAAAAGCGGCAAAGCAAGTCCAATGTTTTTAATGAATGATACATACGATTTTTATGCTTATACTCCGGCTATTCCTTTGTCAAATGACTCTTTGATAAAGGTGAATAATGGATATGAGTTTGCAACGGCTGTAGCAGAGAATATAACGATCGACGAATTGAAATCGAACGTCGTTTTTCCTAATCTAGAGCGACAAACGTCTCGCGTGTAATTTACGTTAGAGCCGGCACTAAGCTATCCGGATGTGACAAGCTTCAAGATCGAAGTGCTGGGGCTTTACTTTCTGCTAACAACACCATCTCCCTATCCGTTAAAGCTAGGATATTCGTTTCAAGCAAAAGCTAGAAATAACGACAATTACTTCATATAATCAAATATTCACTATATCAAATGACAGAAATAAGTC
>CAMTPD010000266.1 GCA_947074265.1 uncultured Porphyromonadaceae bacterium | reverse complement strand
GACCGACTTCTATGCTTCAAAGAATAAAAAGTCGGATGTAAAGGTATACGAAAGATACACAGACATATTAAATAGACCAGACATAGATGCTGTTGTTATTGCCACACCAGACCACTGGCATGCAATCATTGCAACAGAAGCTTGTAAAGCTGGCAAAGATGTATATCTTGAAAAACCAATGACATTTACAATATTCGAAGGTCAACAACTATGCAAAGCCGTACGCAAAAATAAAAGCATCCTTCAAGTAGGTAGTCAACAGCGCTCCGATTCAAATTTTCAACACGCCGCAACATTAGTACAATCAGGCAAATTAGGTAAAATATCAAACATCAAAGCCTATGTAGGAGCACCTCCTACTCCGTACAATCTACCCAAAGAAACCCTTCCAAACGGACTTAATTGGGATCTTTGGTTAGGCCCACTCCCTACTTCCATTCATTACAACAAAGAATTAAATCCGCCCGTGGCCCTCTCTCCAGAGCAAAACGAAGCCTTTTGGGGTGGATGGCGTTGGTACAAAGAAATGGGCGGCGGTTTCACAACCGATTGGGGAGCACATATGTTTGACATTTCACAATGGGCTTTGAACAGAGATAAAAGCGGACCATCTAAAATAATACCTGCCGGATATAACGACACCAAACATCTTACATTTGTTTATGACGATGGTATTCAAATCACGGAAGAGCAGTTTGACGGAGAGAAGAAAGGTGTTAAGATTTACGGAGACAACGGTTGGATTCAAGTATGCCGTGGAGAATACCTTGCATCTGACAATTCATTTCTGCCACCAGCAACAGCCCAACAAGAAGGTCCATACGAAACCAGAATTCCACACCAAACCAATTTTATTGAATCGATGCGTTCACGCAAAGATCCGGTAGTTCCGGTAGAAGTAGGACACAGCAGTTGTACCGTTTGCACACTCGGTAATATTGCTTACGAACTTGGTCGTCCCGTAGAATGGGATCCTAAAAAAGAAAAGTTTATCAACGACAAAGACGCAAACAAGTTACTACACTATCAGTATCGCAATGGTTATAAACTAAGCTAAAATACTATCACATCGACTCTAGCAATTAAAAGGGAGTGCCTATAGATACGGTATTCCCTTTTTCTATATATCTATACTTATCAAATTACAGATATAAAAAAAAGAGCCCTTACATTATAGTAAGAACTCTTTTTTTCTATATCTGTACATAGCTCGATCGATGAGCTCACTTTGTATCTTTTATTTTTTCAGCGTAAACGATTTACTACCAATCAAATTTCCATCTGCAAAAATATCTACACGATAGGTTCCTTCTGAAAGAAACTCTTCAATCTTCCAATACATTGTTACTGCAACCTCCTCGCCTTCGTATTCAACCTGACGAGCAATTGAATAATTGATATCCTTATTTTCGTATCGGAAAACATCCGAACGACTTTTAATTAAGACATCATCATCCGGCTTCATGATACGAAGATAAATAATCTTTTCTCCGGCCGGAGCTGTAATGTTTTTAGCAATATAGAAGTTGAACACAATCTCTTCCATCTTTGAGATCTTATCAGTCTTCTTTCCTCGCTTATTTAATGTTTGAATCGTAATACCTGTAGCATCAAGTTTCGAAGCTAAAGTAACACGCTCTGTCAGCTTTTCTTTTTCTTTCACCAACTTTTGCGCAGTTTGCGTTACTTGTTGATATTTTTTCGTTACTGCAACGTTTTCTTCTTTCAACTGCTTATTCAAGTTGTTAAGCGAGTCGATCTGTACTACGTAATGACGCATTACTTTGCGTAACGTTTCTAATTCTTTTTTCAACTCGTTTACGCGTTTCGAATTGGTCGCTTTCACTGTTTTCAATTCCTCAAGCAAACGTTGCACCTTAGCTTGTTCTGTAGACAAAAGCGTATTCAGCGAATCGTTGTTTACCGAAAACTTGTATCCTTCGTATTGTAAAGACAATTCGTTGTACTCGTCCTCAAGGCTTTCTTTATCCAAATCAAACTGCTGAACTAAGTCAGACATCTGCGACTTTTGTTGCATAATATAATATGCTCCTCCGGCTACAACTAACAATAAGATTACAACGATCAAGATAAGCAGTGACTGCTTCTTGATGTCTTTGTTTTCATTCGAATCTAAACTCATATCTTACATCAAAAGAATTTATACGTTTCATTATTAAAGACAAAAATAATAGGAAGCACGTATTAATATCCCTTCCCCCATTAACATTTATAAATTTTTAAGTGCAACTAGAAATTTAAACTTCATATAAAAATCAAATAAGCAATAATAGCCATTCATTTTTAAGTCGTATACATCTTAGGTCAACTATGTTTTACATCTCTACACGCAAAACAGACTTTACATTTTGATAGTAAAACACGACGCCAGAATCCACAAGCAGCTTCATATTATAACATTCTGATATATATTTATTCTTTTTGTTTATTTTAATACTATCAGGGTGCGAATTCAATAAAGAAATATTTCTGTATTCAAACGAACAGCGTATATTTGCGTAGAGAAAGTAAAAACTATTTTCTTAACAAATCATAGAATAAACAGTAAATTATTATGGCAAAAGTAACGGTTGTAGGCGCTGGTAACGTAGGTGCTACTTGTGCAAATGTTCTTGCAGTAAACGAAGTTGCAGACGAGATTGTATTGTTGGACATCAAAGAAGGTGTAGCTGAAGGTAAAGCAATGGACATCATGCAAACTGCGCAATTGATGGGATTCGACTCTATCGTAACAGGTTCGACTAACGATTACGCAAAAACAGCTAACTCTGACGTTGTTGTTATCACTTCTGGTCTTCCACGTAAACCAGGTATGACTCGTGAAGAACTTATCGGTGTTAACGCTGGTATCGTGAAATCAGTAGTTGAAAGCGTATTGACTCACTCTCCAAACGCAATCTTGGTTATCGTATCTAACCCAATGGATACAATGACTTACCTTACACTTAAAACAAGCGGCCTTCCTAAAAACCGTGTAATCGGTATGGGTGGTGCTTTGGATAGCTCACGCTTCAAATATTTCCTAAGCCAAGCGCTTAACGCTAACGCTAACGAAGTAGAAGGTATCGTAATTGGTGGTCACGGTGACACAACAATGATTCCTTTGACTCGCTACGCTTCTTACAAAGGTCTTCCAGTTGCTAAACTTCTTAGCACAGAAGAATTGAACAAAGTAGCTGCAGACACTATGGTAGGTGGTGCAACTCTTACAAAACTTCTTGGTACTTCTGCATGGATGGCTCCAGGTGCTGCTGCATCTTTCCTTGTTGAGTCTATCATCCGCGACCAAAAGAAAGTTCTTGCATGTTGCGTTTCTCTAGAAGGTGAATACGGACAAAACGATATCTGTATCGGTGTTCCTGTAGTTATCGGCCGCACAGGTTGGGAAAAAGTTATCGACTTCGAATTGAACGAAGAAGAAACTGCATTGTTCGAAAAGAGCGCTGCTGCTGTACGTGCTACAAACGAAGTTCTTAAAGAAATCAACGTTCTTTAATTGAAGTTCTTTTGACGAATACTCTTTTCTTTTGAAGAGTATTTGCATCGATCATATTTTACATAAACGGAGTGTCTCTAACGAGGCGCTCCGTTTTTTTATTCCCGTGATTCGAATCACACCTCACAAGATCGAAAAATGATCTTCATAAGGACGACTCAGAAACTTAACGATAAGAGAATTGTCAGATGCCGACCTGACGATTTAAACATAGTGAAGAATGAATCGTCAGGTCGGCATCTGACGATTTATTTCTCTAGA
>CAMTPD010000265.1 GCA_947074265.1 uncultured Porphyromonadaceae bacterium | reverse complement strand
ATCTACACCAGGCCGTACACTCTTTCCCTACACGACGCTCTTCCGATCTCAAGCAGCTAGTATTTTCGAACTAGATAATCAAGTAGATATGATCAATAGAGCATCTACCGATATTATTGCTGCTTATGTAGCACAATATCCCGATCGTGCCAAAGAGTGTCTATTGCTATCAAACTTGATTCGCAAGATGGAACGTATTGGCGACCATTGCAACAACTTGGCTGAAGAAGTAATCTTCTATCTCGACGCCAAAGTCCTAAAACACGCCAAAAACAGTGAAGCATAATATATAATCTGCTATACTGAATAAACACACACATTATTATTCTCAGTTTACTTCAACTAAAATTTCAGAACCGTAATTCCGGAAGTCGCTCCGGTTTTACGGTTTCTTTATTTTTCACCGCTATGCTACACTATTTCGTAGTCTCTTTTGCTTAAAGATTTCTAAAGCCGCTATAATCTGAAATTATTGCGATAATTTTGTAGTATGACAAAACGATACAATTTGGAGGATTGGTTACCCATCACCAAAAAAGAAGTAGAAAAGCGAGGATGGGAAGAACTTGATGTAATTCTATTCAGCGGCGACGCTTATATAGATCACCCATCGTTTGGAGCTGCCGTAATAGGTCGTTTGCTTGAAGCAGAAGGTCTTCGTGTGGCAATTGTTCCACAGCCCAACTGGCGCGATGATCTTCGAGACTTTAAGAAACTTGGAAAACCTCGTCTATTCTTTGGTGTATCTCCGGGTGCTATGGACTCCATGATCAACCATTATACAGCCAACAAACGTCTTCGATCGGATGATGCTTACACTCCGGATCGTCGTGCAGGTATGCGTCCTGATTATCCTAGCATTGTTTACACAAACATATTAAAAGAACTTTACCCTGATGTACCTGTCGTATTAGGAGGTATCGAAGCGTCGTTGCGTCGTCTTACGCATTACGACTATTGGCAAGACCGCTTACGCCCGGGTATTTTGCTCGACAGCAAAGCAGACATGCTTATTTATGGTATGGGCGAGCAACCTATACGTGAGCTTGTTTCTCGTATGCAGAATGGAGAGGCTTTTGATACGCTGAGAGATATCAAACAAACAGCTTTTCTTGCACCTCGTAAAGAGATACAATCGCTACAAAAAGAAGATGACATTGTTCTTTTTTCTCACGAAGAGTGCTTGAAAGATAAATTAAAGCAGGCTAAAAACTTTAAGCACATCGAAGAAGAGTCAAATAAACAACAAGCAAACAGAATACTACAGGCTGCTCAAGATCATGTGATTGTTGTGAATCCTCCATTTCCACCAATGACAGAAACGGAGATCGACGCATCATTTGACCTGCCATATACACGCCTACCACATCCTAAATATAAAGGAAAAGACATTCCTGCATTTGAGATGATTAAGTTCTCTGTCAATATGCACCGTGGATGTTTCGGAGGGTGTGCTTTTTGTACGATTTCTGCACATCAAGGCAAATTCATTGCATCACGCTCAAAGAAGTCTATTTTGAAAGAGGTGGAAGCTATTACAGAAATGCCCGATTTTAAAGGATATTTGAGTGACTTGGGTGGACCTTCGGCCAATATGTACGCAATGAAAGGGAAGGATACTTCTATTTGTGCTAAATGTAAAAAGCCATCATGTGTATTCCCTCGCGTATGTAAGAATCTCAACGCCGATCACAGTGCGCTGCTTGATGTTTTCGCATCAGTGGAGAAGATACATGGCATCAAGAAAGCTTTTATCGGAAGTGGTGTACGCTATGACTTATTACTGCATAAGTACGAAGACGGAAAACTTAAGAAAGCAGCCGACCAATATACGGAAGAACTTATAGAGAAACATGTTTCGGGCCGACTAAAAGTTGCACCTGAACACACTTCTGATCAAGTTTTGGGTATGATGCGTAAACCATCTTTCAAACTATTTGAAGAGTTTACTACAATATTCAACCGTGTAAATGCCAAGAAAGGTCTCAAACAACAGCTTATTCCATATTTCATCTCCAGTCACCCTGGATGTACCGAAGAAGATATGGCATCGCTAGCAGTGCTTACCAAGAACCTAAACTTCAAGCTTGAGCAAGTACAAGACTTTACCCCAACTCCTATGACATTGGCTACGGAGATGTATTATACTGGTTATAATCCGTATACCTTGGAGAAAGTCTTTACGGCAAAAACAAAGGAACAGAAGCTAGGACAACGAAAATACTTCTTCTGGTATATGCCTGAATACCGTAAAGATATTACAAACTCTTTGCGTAGGATGAACCGTCCGGATCTACTCGACAAACTCTTCCGCAAAAACAACAGATAACACCCTACTCTATATATTAAAAAAGCCGACTAATCATTTCTGACTAGTCGGCTTTTATGTATTTTCTTTATTTCTCTTCAAGGATCTCCATCAATAATTGGGGTTCGTCCGTTGTGATGAAATCAACACCTTGTGCAATCAAGAACTCCATATCCTCCCGATTATTAACAGTCCACACATTTACTTTCAGCCCTAAATCATGAGCTTCTTTTATCCATTCCGGATGCGTTTTGATCGTATGGATGTTATAATCAAGCCCTGCGCATCCTATCTCCTTCAGCCTTGCAGGCTCTATATCTCCTTCAAGATAATATACGTCAGCATCAGGCATTACTTTAACAAACTCCTTTACAGCATTCAACGAAAATGCAATAAAATCAGTTCTATCAGCAACACCATATGCCTTTATTAATTTTGCAATACCAAGTACAGCTTCTCTTTCACGCTCATCCGACACATGCGATTTTAATTCAAGTATCAAGTGTAGTTCAGGATGATCCAAAGCCTCACTAAAGTACTCACTCAACGTAGGCATACTTTCTCCATTGCCAAGCTTTACTTTCACCGCTTCCGCAAATGTGATATGTTCCATATCGTGTCCTTGAAATTTTTTGTCGTGATTTACAACAAGCCTATTATCACCTGTAAGCCATACGTCAAATTCTGATCCGTATACTTTCAGTTCTGCAGCATTTTGCAATGCTGAAATCGAATTCTGAGCTGAGCCATCTTTTTTCCAATAGCCTCTATGAGCAATTACTTTTGTATTTTGAGCATTCATACCAAAACAAATCAAAGTTAAACACAGTTGTATAAAAACATATTTCATAGCATTAGATATAAGATAGATCCAATCACTACTACTTAAACACAATTTTATAATAATTTGTTTTATATATCCCTGATTAATAGAGATTCTTATAACGAATCAATAACATAAAATCTCTCTCAAATTAGCACAACAAATATTAATTAAAAGAGAAGTATCTTTTATTCTTCTTAACTTTGTGATATTAAAGATACGGGGAACGTATTTCTAAAATCACTACATTTTATTCATTTTTCCCTATCTCTACTTCGACAATTAACCGCATCGAAGAAATTTCAAGTATAATCCATATCGACACTAAAGCATATTAATATGCTTAAAACTTTCGTGTCTGATATCTAAAATCTCTATTCTATGAATATTAGGAATTTAAACCCTACTTTTTCGTTATCTATTTTAATACCTAGTTTATTTGTTATCATTGGACTCTCTGTCTTCTCTGGTATTTGGCCCGATAGTGCATATCATATACTCTCATCTATACAAGAAAATATCTTTCACAATTTAAGTTGGTTGTATGTGATGGTTGTTTCAGTCTTTATATTTTTTCTACTTTTTCTTGTTATCAGTAAGTATGGAAATATCAAGCTCGGATCAAATACATCAAAACCGGAATACTCAT
>CAMTPD010000264.1 GCA_947074265.1 uncultured Porphyromonadaceae bacterium | reverse complement strand
AAAAATCAGCATTTTGATTCGACAGGTCTTTTGTGCCAAAATAAACCGGACGTTGCAGAATTGCTTCTAATGTTATTCCTTGTTGTATTACATCTCCTTGATAGACATCTTCTTTCTGTCAATATATTTTTTCTACTCGATACAATACTCCATGACGATTTACTAGTTAAACTATTACTTTCCCGCCACTCCTTAATACATGAGTAATCAAACCGGTCTTATAGTCGGCATCTATATCCAGAGAACCCAGGGAAATATTAAGTGTATAGCGCAGTATTTCCAAAATAGACGACTTTCCACTACCGCGAATACCAATAAGGTTATTTAATTCAGGAGAAAAGTGAATAGCCTTTCCATCTAGCAGACCGCCTTGAAAAGTAACAGACTTTATCCAAGAATTTTTCATCTGAGGTTTGTCCTTTGGGCAGAGACGGTTTTTATGGTCAAGCAATGCATACTGTAAGGCTTCAAAATTAAAGTCTCCTATTTTTATGTAGGTAACCCTTCCTTTTCCAATACCCTCTATTCCTTCTGCTGCATTATCCGAACCTTCAACACAGGCAACCTCTCTTCCGGCAAATTCACATAAACTTGTATAGCGGTCTCGATTACCACTTTTTTGTATTGCCAATACGCTCTTAAATGAATCGTGTCGAATGAATGCTTCTCGTGTTCGTTTCTCTATTACTTGGTTTAAACCGTTTCTATCATCTACATGAGCCAAAATGATAAAATAATTGTGTCCTATTGCATCTAGCTTCTCCACTGTTCCAATCAAATCACAAGTGGAATTAGGGTAATCCGGCGTATCATAATTAGGAACTCCATAAAATGCTGTACGCAAAAACTCATTGATATTGTCTGTATGCCCTTTATACCAAGCATCATCAAAGACAATGAGGATATGGATCCCTTCTTTCAAAGAAAACTCTACACCTGGAAATAACCCAATTCCTTTTTCTTTTGCTTGCTTTTTTAAAGCAACAAATTCCCCTTTATCAAATTTATTATGATTCGTTATTACACCAACTCTTATGCCTTGCTCTTCAAGTTTGTCAACGTATGCTCTTGTAAAATCATTTCCATCTCCACGATACACAAACTCCTTATCGGCTTTTGTATGCAAATGAAAGTCGGCACGCAACCAGGTAGTTCCATTTCGGAACAAAGTATTTGTATCCATAATCTTACTTTTTAAACTATACTTTTGGGAAATGCCAGTAACATATCCCTATAGTGTTCATACTGCTTTTTACGCAATTCAATCTCCTTCGGCAAACCTTCACTGATTGAAGTCGTTAAGATATCGAATTTATCGAGAATATCGACTATGCGTTGTTGTTCTTCGAGTGATGGTACAGGAATTTTAATTTTTGCCATATCAGTAGCAGAAACATCAATAACTTTTGTCCCTTTTGCGTATCTTCTCTTTTGACTAGCAAACATCTCTGTTTGTGTAAAATATGCAAAGTATTTACCTATAATATTCTTTGATGGCTTAAATATTGTTGCATGTCCTCCTGTTACAGCCTGCTCACAACCTAAATAAACTACAGCCTTTCCAACATCTTCAACATTTTCACTTGTGTTTGTTATTACAACATCTCCATTATTCACTTTACGTAATTTTTCAGCTGTTTTATCCGAAACAAAAGATATTGTTTTAGAGGTATATGTTCCATAGTATGTATAAATCTGACCATAATGAATTGCAGGAACTCCAGTTTCTGTAAAATCTTTTTTCTGTAGTCCATTACCTCTAAGCAATTCACCAGTTTCTCCCAGCGGTTTCCACTCTGCTTCTCCTTCTTCGAAATTGAGGAGTTGGTCGCGGTAGTGTTCGTACTGCTTTTTACGAGCTGTTAGCTCGGCTGTAAGCTCGGCTGTAAGCTCGGTAAAAGCGTCTAGTATACGGACAATTTCTTTTTGGATTGAAAGTGACTTCTCCGGATTGTTGGGGCATGGAATTGGAATCCTAAACTTTTCCTTAAGAATATTGGAGCTTAAGTTTGGTTGAGCACCTCCTCCTGCTAAAATATATAAAGAATCAGCTTTACTTAACAAAAAATGGTAAAGGTATCTATTATTAAGAATTGAATCAGTAGGTATGAACTTTCCAACACGTTGATTTAAATATGCTGTTTCCTCCAAATTATAATAGCCTATTTTTCCAGTAGTGGCTCCAGACATCGCAATTAGCACATCTCCTTTTGTAATTGAATAGTTAAGTGGATTACTATTGTTATAGTCAGTAGGATCAAAATATTTTACATCTGTTAAATCAACACTTATACCTTCGATATTAGTTATTCTAATAATAGGTAAACCTGACTCTTTAAACAAATTGCTTTTAAATGCAAACCCATTTTGAAAATCACAAATTTCTCCCAACGGTTTCCACTCAACCTCTGCGCCGTCTAGTAGTTTTTCTAAATAGTTCATGCTTCGATCTCCTTTATGATTGCGTCAATGTCTGTGCGTAGTTGAGTGATCTTGTCTACGGTTTTTGATATTTCTGCGTTTAATTCCTTGATGTCTATTACTTCTCTGGTGTCTTTTGCTTCTACATACGAGCTTACCGACAGGTTGTAGTCGTTTTCGGCAATAAGGGTGTTGTCTACCAATTTTGCTACGTGGTCTACATCTTCTTTGTTGTCGAAAATCTCCATGATATGCTCTATATGCCCCGGCTCGAGCACGTTGTTGTTGGTTACTTTCTTGAAGAAGCCTTCACCACTGGCATCGATAAACTGGGTTTTTGTTTCTTGCTTGTTTTTGGCAAGAACCAAGATGTTTACGGCAATTGATGTACCGAAAAAAAGATTTGGAGCTAGTGAGATCACCGTCTCCACAAAGTTGTTGTCGACAAGGTATTTTCGTATTTTCTGCTCTGCGCCTCCGCGGTAGAAGATGCCCGGAAAACATACGATAGCCGCTCTCCCTTTTGGCGAAAGATAACTCAAGGCATGCAGTACAAACGCAAAGTCGGCTTTCGACTTCGGTGCCAATACGCCGGCAGGCGCAAAACGATCGTCGTTGATCAGTGTAGGGTCGTCGCTTCCAATCCAATTTACCGAATAAGGCGGATTAGATACAATGGCATCAAAGGGTTTGTCGTCGCCAAAATGCGGATCGATCAGGGTATTGCCAAGCGCGATGTTGAACTTGTCGTAGTTGATGTTGTGCAAGAACATGTTCATACGAGCAAGGTTGTAGGTAGTATGGTTGATCTCTTGCCCAAAGAAACCGTCTTCGATCACATGACTGTCGAAGTGTTTTTTGGCTTGCAGCAGCAACGAGCCCGAACCGGCTGCCGGGTCGTAGATCTTGTTTACGCTTGTTTGCTTGTGCATGGCAAGCTGAGCAATGAGTTTAGATACGCTTTGAGGTGTAAAAAACTCTCCACCCGATTTTCCGGCATTCGCGGCATAGTTGGAAATAAGAAACTCATACGCATCGCCGAATAAGTCGATCTGGTTGTCTTCGAATTTTCCGAAGTCGAGTTCGTCTACCCCCTTCAATACGGCTGCCAAACGGCTGTTTTTGTTATCAACCGTGTTGCCCAGTCGGGTGCTGGTAGTATCAAAATCGGCAAACAAACCTTTGATATCCTGCTCCGACGGATAGCCGGTGGCAGAGCTTTCGATCGCGTCAAAAATAGCTTTCAGATCGGTATTGAGGTTACTGTTTGTATTAGCAGTTTTTACGACATTAACAAAGAGCTAGCTCGGGTAGATAAAATAACCTTTGGTCTTTACCGCGTCGGTCTTTATCTCGGGTGTGATTACCGTATCGGGC
>CAMTPD010000263.1 GCA_947074265.1 uncultured Porphyromonadaceae bacterium | reverse complement strand
ACCCTGACTAACAGAACCAAAAACTGCTGTGCTACCATTACACCATGAGACAATCCGAATCAACTAAGAATTGCTTTATTTATTCAGCAACTTTGTTTCTCAATTGCAATGCAAAGATAGGCTATGTTTTTTAAACTTCCAAATCTTTGCATCACTTTTTTTATTTTGCGATCAGCAAGAAATAGTTCTTTTTACCTTTCTGTGCCAACAAATATTTACCGCTCAGTAATTTAGAACTATCGATAATCTCATCAAATATTTGAAGTTTTTCTTTATTCAATGAAACACCGCCACTCTGAACAAGCTTTCTCATCTCACCTTTAGAAGGAAATACTGCCGCAGCCTCGGTCAAAAGATCTACAGCCTTTACTCCATCTTTCAAAGCATCTTTAGAAATTTCGAATTGAGGTACACCTTCAAATACTGAAAGTAAAGTATCTTCATCTAGTTTCTTCAACGCTTCTGCCGTTGAGTTACCAAAAAGAATTGATGATGCCTCTACTGCCGCTTCATAATCCTCTACAGAGTGAACCATAACTGTAATTTCTTGAGCCAATCTTTTTTGCATTGGACGAAGGTGTGGAGCTTCGGCTTGTTCTTTAGCCAATGCTTCAATTTCCTCTTTCGACAATGAGGTAAAGATCTTCATATATTTCTCAGCATCTCCGTCACTTACGTTCAACCAGAATTGATAGAACTTATAAGGAGAGGTATAACGACGATCAAGCCAAATATTACCTGATTCAGTTTTACCAAATTTTCCACCGTCGGCTTTTGTAATCAACGGACAAGTTAAAGCAAAAGCTTCACCGCTAGTTTTACGACGAATCAATTCTGTTCCCGTAGTAATATTACCCCATTGATCAGAACCACCCATTTGCAAGCGACAGCCTTCGTTTTGATATAGGTACAAGTAATCATACCCTTGAAGCAATTGATAAGAAAATTCTGTAAACGATAAACCAACATTTGATTCAGAGCTCAAACGTTTTTTTACAGAATCCTTAGCCATCATATAATTAACAGTAAGGTGCTTACCAATATCACGAATGAAGTTAAGGAATGAATAGTTTTTCATCCAATCGTAGTTGTTTACCAACTTCGCTGCATTCGGCGCATCTGAATGAAAATCCAAAAACTTTTCCAGCTGCTTTCTAATTCCTTCTTGATTACGATGTAGCGTTTCTTCATCTAAAAGATTACGCTCTTGTGATTTCATCGAAGGGTCTCCGATCATACCTGTTGCACCACCGATAAGAGCAATCGGTCTATGGCCCGCACGCTGAAGATGTTTCAACATCATAACGCCTACAAGGTGACCAATATGTAAAGAGTCTGCCGTAGGGTCAATACCTACATAAGCAGACGTTAATTCTTTCTGCAATTGTTCTTCGGTACCGGGCATCATGTCGTGAATCATGCCCCTCCATCTTAATTCTTCTACAAAGTTCATGACTTATAAAGTATTTATAATAACAAAGGTAAGATTTTATTCTTGATATCAAAATGCAAACATCTTATCTGCATTGATTTTCACCGCATTAGCTATTTGATCCAGATTAAGATCAAGAGAAGAAGCTATACGTGTATATACATCGGATATTGAAATAGGCATGTCATCAGTTTCTAGAAGCAATGAGTTTGGAAATGCTATTTTCACAGACTCTTCATTGAACCAATAACCAAATGAAAGGTAGAAACCATGTAAAATCAGCTGAGAAGCCTGTTGCGGCTTTCCTCTGAACCCATGAATAATCCAATTAGATGTATCGTTTAAATGCTTTTTTAGAGAAAGCAATTCATCAAAAGCTTTTACACAATGAATAATAATAGGCTTATTAAAAGCTCTATTTATTTCCCATTGGTCAATAAATACCTTTCGTTGTACATCAATTGATACAGGACTATTTTTATCTAAACCTATTTCTCCCAATGCAACAACTTCAGACATTGCTAAGGTCTTACTAACCAACGCCAATTCGTGTTGAATATGATTCGTATATATATAGTTTGGGTGTATTCCTACAGAACAGTAAGAATGAGCAGGTATAGTATCGCCCGGAAATAAGTTTATAATCGAGCGTACGTTTGGTGTTTTTACATTTTGATGTGTATGTATATCGTAATAGATCATTTCATTTTAGGGAACAGGATCGTACCCGCTCCCTCCCCATGGATTACATCGCAATATACGTTTAATAGCTAATACTCCTCCTTTGAAAGGTCCATATTTTTTTATGGCCTGTATTGTATATTCAGAACATGTAGGTGTATACCTACAAGCCGGTGGCAACAATGGTGAAATACTATATGTATAGAAATAAACAGGAGCAAGCAAAAGCCAACTCAAAGCTTTTTTCATAATTCTGCTTCTAGCAATTGTTTTAATGCTCGATTTATCCCCTTTTCGACTTCCTTAAAACTTCTCACTTCTTTATCAACATAAATAAAAGCAAGAAGAAGTGTTTTGTCGGTAGGTATCATCTTTTCCAATAAAGCATGCTTATTTATTCGGTATGCTTCTCTTACAAGACGCTTTAGAAGGTTACGTTTTACAGCTCGTTTAAATTTCTTTTTAGAAACACTTACCATGATAGAAATTGGAGCTTCTTTTCTTGGCACTGTTTTATAAACGATACGTAAAGGAAACGCAACAAACGAAGCTGCAGTATTATCAAACAATAGATCAATATCAATCTTACTGCTTAGTCGTTCTTCTTTCGAAAGCGTATTTTTATTTTCGTTCATTGATTGTTTGTAAAAAATGAAACCGCAAAGCTATCTGTGCAAAGGTAAAACTTTCGCATCAAATAGCATTGCGGTAGATAAAATATAAACTGATTTATATTTTTACTTTTTCTTCGATTGTTCTTTTAGATACAACTCAAGAGCTGCAGTCATAGACGGAGCTGCTGCTGTTGGTGCTTCGATATCTAATCTTAAACCTGCGTCCTTAACAGCTTTTGCTGTGGTAGGACCAAAACATCCGATCTTTACATCCGATTGCTCAAAATTTGGGAAGTTCTTCACCAACGAAGCAATACCTGAAGGACTAAAGAAAAGCAACATGTCATAGTCAAACTTTTCTTCCGGTGTAAAATCGTTACTTTCAGTTCTATACATTACCGCATTGGAGTAATTGATCGTTTTCGCGTCAAAAATTGAAAACTAATCTTCCTTATGTACATCCGATACAGGCACAAGATACTTCTCTTTGTTATGCTTAGCAATTACGCTAACAAGATCTTCGATCTTACCGGTTTGTCCAAAGAAAATCTTTCTTTTTCTATAAACAATGTATTTTTGTAAGTATACAGCTACTGCCTCTGTCATACAGAAATATTTCATTGTTTCAGGTATGGTAATACGAAGTTCTTCACATAAATGGAAGAAGTGATCTATTGCGGTACGGGCAGTAAAGATAACAGCTGTATGGTCAAGTATAGAAATCTTTTGTTGTCTAAATTCTTTCGAACTTAACGGTTCAACCTTTATAAAAGGTCGAAAATCGATATGCAATCCATATTTTTCAGCAATATCGAAATAAGGTGATTTCTCCGATGTAGGTCTCGGTTGTGACACCAATACCTTTTTGATTTTCAAAGCCATAGCCAATCTTTCTGGATAAAGTTATACAAATAATCTAACCCCTCATACAGATAAATCAGAGGTAAAATTTCTTGGGCGCAAAGCTACAAAATCAAATAAAACAATTTATCTCTTTTACTGTAAAATATGCGGATAGACTTATTAATTATCACTAATCGAGAGAACATTATGATAATCAACAGCAAAATGTTA
>CAMTPD010000262.1 GCA_947074265.1 uncultured Porphyromonadaceae bacterium | reverse complement strand
AATCTCATCTCTACAAGCATTTTCCTTCTATCGCTCAATGCTTCTAAACGAATATTCTCGATTACATCCCCTGTAAATGCAAACATCAACAGCAAGCGGGCTTCTTTTTCAGGAATACCACGAGAACGTAAATAGAATAATGCTTTATCATCGAGCTGCCCGGTAGTCATACCATGCGAACACTTCACGTCGTCGGCATAAATCTCAAGCTGAGGTTTAGACCACATTCGAGCTGTCTTCGTAGCACATAAGTTTCTATTTGTTTGAAATGCTGCTGTTTTTTGGGCACCTTTTCTAACAAGTATTCTACCACTAAATGCACCTGTAGCTTCATCATTCAATACATATTTGAACAACTCATTACTTGTACAGTTTGGCACAGCATGATCGATCACCGAATAAGTATCTACGTGCTGCTTCTTGTCAGAAATCGCCATACCACACAAGTGGGTTTCAGCATATTCGCCTTGAAGACTTACACGGTAGTTGTTTCTTGAATAACCATTGTGCAATGTTATTCCATTTACCATCACATTCGACTCTGCGTCCTGCGATAAATAAAGTGTAGAGAAACGAGAGGTATTCTCGCTCGTTTCTTCAAGCTCATAATAATCAAGATGTACTCCTTTTCCGGCAATAATCTCAACTACTTGTGTTGCTAGAAACTTAACACTATCAACAGCATGATCGCAAACCAAAATCTTAGCTTCACTACGATCTTCGGCAATAATCAATATACGACGATTCGTCATAAAGTCAACATCTGCACGAAGTAGAGTTACAAGCTGGATCGGCTTTTCTACTACTACACCTTTCGGTAAGTATAGTACGTATCCATCTTGCACAAGAAAAGTATTGATTGCAGCAATAGCATCTTTATCTGTATCTGCAAGAGAAGCATAATGCTTTTCTGCAACCTCAGGATATAGTTCTGCAAACTTATTTAAGCTTCCGGCAAAAACGCCTTCGGGAAGTCTACCCTTCGATTGTTCCGTTTCAAGAACCTGATCATTAACCATAAAGAACAGATTCGTTGATAGATTAGGAACGTCACATTTAAACACGTCCATCGGACGCGCAGGGATGTGTAGGCGATTGATATTTAATCCGTAATCAGGAGCAAAAGCAGCAGCCAAATCGCTATAACGATAATCTTCATCTGATGTAGATGGAAATCCGTTTTTCTCGAAATCAAGCACTGCTTGTTCTCTTTTATCATTTAATAATGATGAAGAGTGATTGCAGAGCTGCTCATGATAGTTGCGGAAAATATCGATATATTGTTGTTCAACTTTCATGTTACTCTCCTAATTCTTTCTTAATCCAATCGTATCCTTTTTCTTCTAATACCAACGCTAGATCTTTTCCGCCCGATTTCACGATACGACCTTTGTATAGTACGTGAACAAAATCTGGCTGAATATAATCAAGCAAACGTTGGTAGTGTGTAATTACAATCGTGCTGTTATCTTCGCTACGAAGCTTATTTACCCCAGAAGCTACAACACGTAGTGCATCAATATCGAGACCACTGTCTGTTTCATCTAGAATAGACAACTTAGGCTCTAACATTGCCATCTGGAAGATTTCGTTACGTTTCTTCTCTCCTCCTGAAAAACCTTCGTTTACAGAACGATTGGCAAGCTTATTATCTAATTCAACAACAGCTCTTTTTTCGCGCATAAGACGTAAGAAGTCCGTTGCTGAGATTGGTTCTAGACCTTTGTATTTTCTGTGCTCGTTAAGTGCAGCACGCATAAAGTTTACCATGCTTACACCTGGAATCTCCACCGGATATTGGAAACTTAAGAACAAACCTTCTCGAGATCTGTCTTCCGGAGAAAGATCCAATAGATTTTTGCCATTAAAAGTCACCTCTCCCTGAGTTACCGTAAATGCAGGATTACCTGCAAGTACAGAAGACAATGTACTTTTTCCTGATCCATTAGGACCCATGATTGCATGAACCTCGCCGGGGTTAATTTCAAGATTAATCCCTTTCAATATCTCTTTGCCATTGATATTGGCATGTAAATCTTTTATTTTAAGCATAACTCTTTTTTGACTGAATCTGATGTTAATATCAACCTACACTACCTTCCAGACTAATCTGTAATAGTTTTTGAGCTTCAACTGCAAACTCCATTGGCAGTTTGTTTACAACTTCTTTTGCATATCCGTTTACGATCAAACCAACTGCTTCTTCGGTAGAAATACCACGTTGATTGCAGTAGAAAATTTGATCTTCACTGATTTTTGAAGTAGTAGCTTCGTGCTCTACAATTGCAGTTTCATTTTGAATATCGGTATAAGGGAACGTATGCGCTCCACTTGTATCGCTCAGCAACAAGCTATCACACTGAGAGTGATTACGTGCATTGTCGGCTTTACTTGATATCTTAACTAGACCACGATAACTATTCTGACTATGACCGGCAGAAATACCTTTTGATACAATCGTACTTCTGGTATTCTTACCTAAGTGAATCATCTTTGTACCGGTATCTGCTTGTTGATAGTTGTTCGTTACCGCAACCGAGTAGAATTCACCAACCGACTCATCGCCGGCAAGAATACAACTTGGATATTTCCACGTAATAGCCGAACCGGTTTCTACTTGTGTCCATGAAATCTTTGAAGCAAAACCTTTACAGATTCCTCGTTTGGTCACAAAATTGTAAATGCCACCCACTCCGTTTTTATCACCCGGATACCAGTTTTGTACTGTTGAGTATTTAATCTCTGCGCGCTCCATCGCAACAAGTTCTACGATAGCCGCATGCAATTGATTTTCATCACGCATTGGCGCAGTACAACCTTCGAGGTAGCTTACATACGACTCGTCATCAGCAATAATCAAGGTACGCTCAAACTGACCAGTCTTTGCAGCATTGATACGGAAGTAAGTTGATAGTTCCATTGGGCAACGAACACCTTTTGGAATGTAAACAAACGAACCGTCACTAAATACCGCAGAGTTTAGTGCAGCAAAGAAGTTATCTCTATACGACACAACACTGCCCATATATTGCTGAACTAAATCGGGATGGTGCTGTACAGCTTCACTGAAAGAACAGAATATAATTCCTTTTTCAGCAAGTGTATCTTTAAATGTTGTTTTTACTGAAACACTATCAATAACGGCATCTACAGCCATTCCTGATAATACTTTTTGTTCTTCTAACGGAATACCAAGCTTGTCGAATGTTTTCAACAACTCCGGATCTACTTCATCAAGACTTTTGGGTCCCTCCTGCTGTTTTGGTGCAGCATAATAATAGATATCCTGATAATCTATTTCGGGAATATTCAAATGTGCCCATTGAGGCATCTCTAGCGTTTTCCAATAAGCATAAGCCTTTAAGCGGTAATTTAATAACCACTCCGGCTCATTTTTCTTTGATGAAATAATCCGAATCACATCCTCGTTCAATCCTTTCGGAATAAACTCGGTCTCAATATCAGTAACAAAGCCATATTTATATTCATTGCCTGTTACTTCTTTAATTATGTTATTTGAATCATCTTGCATACTTACAAATCATCATTTCGTTATTTATCTAGAAACAATCAGTACAAATATAGAGTTTATACAGCTAACACTCTTGGTAATTCTTCTAATTTATCTTTTATTAATTCATAAAAGTTGAGATGAGGAAATAGCAGCGGTAATATCTGACTTATACCTTTAAAGAGTTCACTATCCGCAATTGTATTCTTCGAAAAAAGCATATCAGAGAGATGAAGTGAACCCATTAAATTGAATAGTAAACTCAATCCTAATACAGATATCAATGCCCCTAAAAAT
>CAMTPD010000261.1 GCA_947074265.1 uncultured Porphyromonadaceae bacterium | reverse complement strand
CTTTTTAGCTTAGTTTTCTAAAAATATGAGGTTAATCATCTAGCTCAACATCTTCACCAACAATAACAAAGTGATTGTCCATGTAGAATGTGAATTCGAAGTTACCTATTTCAAACTCAACCTTGAAGGAGTAGTCTTTACCCATAAATTTGCCAACTTTCTCCTCAACTTCAACACGTGTAAAGTTGGTAGGATGTGGTTTATCGGTGTTATGAAGGTACCAATCGTTCAACGCGTCTTTGAACTCAATTGGTAATGTTTCGAATGTATATTCGCGTTCACATTTTTGAGAGATCAATTGATAATTCTTATCAAATACAAGCTCTATTTCAATAATGTTGTGGTGCTCGTCTACGATGATCGCATCTACTTCAATCTTGTTATTGTCGTATTCTGCATCTACAATCTTAGCATCCGGATATAAAATGTGTACTGCTTCGATAAGACGGTCGCTAACGATGTATTTGTCGTTTTTATCATCTGTATCTTGATATTCACGACTGAAGATCAAATGTCCTTCAATATCGAAAATCAATTTCGCTTCAAGATCTTTATTTGTTACGCTTTCAAGCTCAACAATGTATACAATCTCAGTAACACTACCGGTAAATCTTGTTTCCAAATCTACATCATCAACTCTCCATAGAGAAGTGTTAGCATATACTGTTTCTTCAAATGCAGCGTGAATGATTTGTGGAATTGTTTTACCGAAGTCTTGGTTGTCAAGAACACGATTCGCTTTACCTTTCTCAGTTTGATACCATGCTTCCATTAAGAAAGGAGATGATTTTGTTGTTGCAGAGAATTGTGCAACATCATATCCATTGCTAATTCTCCATTTAATATCAGAAAGATTGTATTGTGCGTAATCAATCATAAGTTGCTTTTCAGCAATGCTACGATCTACAGATGGAATTGAATTATCATTGTCGTCGCTGCTACATGCTGTTCCGGCCAAAACGGCGCTTACCATAAAAGGAATAAAAAACTTTTTCATACCAATTCTTTTTGCTTGTGTAATTAATATGATGCAAAACTATTGGGCGAATCTGAAATAATTCTGAAATACAAATTTATTTTAGGTGAAACGTATCGTTCGTGCTATCTTTGTATAGAACTTAACGAATCGCTAGAATTAAATTAATATATCAAACTAAATCGATGAAGAAAACATTAATCTTTAGCATTGCTGCTATTGCTTCATTATTTTCTGTGTCTGAAATCAGTGCACAGAAGAAAACACTCGATCACTCGGTGTATGATGGCTGGAAACAGATCGATCGTACGTCTGTTGCTGATAATGGAAAATGGATTGGATATGAAATCAATCCGGCAAAAGGAGACGGTATTCTTTATATTCAATCTCCGGATGGTAAATCAAAGCACGAAATACAACGAGGAAGTAATATCAACTTTTTCAGTAACGGAGAGTATGCTACATATAAGGTAAAACCTTTTGCAGATAGTGTTACTGTAGCAAAAAGAAAAAAAGTAAAATCAGATAAATTGCCCGCTGATACTACTTACTTCTTCGATCTTGTAAATAATAAAAAGACCGCATTGCCTGTAAAAGCAACAAGTAAGACAGCTGCAGAAGCTCCGGTTTTATTTTATGTAAAGGAAATAACTATTCCTAAAGATACGACAGATAAGAAGAGTAAAGAGCGTAAATACAAACAGCTTGTTGTAACCAATGTGCTAAAAGGTGATTCGCTTTTGATAGACAGTGTTGGTGACTACACTTTTGATAAGAAAGCAAATCTATTATTATATACTATAACCACAGATTCATTAAAAGCCGTTTGGGTTTCCGATTTCAATAAACAAGTAAAATTGTTTGAATCGAAATTGGGTAAACTTGGTAAACTAGTGATTGACGATAAAGGGGAACAAGGTGCATTTTTAGCAACAACAGATACCAATAAAGTTGCACCTTTTCAACTCTACTATTTCAGTGCGGCCGACTTTAAACAGAAGAAGTTTAATGCCGAAAAATACAAGGTGAAAGAGATCGCCGCAAATGCCGCAGAGGTTCTACCCGAAGGTTATTCCGTAGGTAATAGTATGAGTTTTTCTCGTAATGGAAGCCGATTGGTATTTGATTATGCAAAAGTAAAGAAAGAAGCACCTAAAGATACACTGGCAGCAGACGAAAAGTTTTCGCTCGATTTGTGGAGCACTTCTGATAAAATCAATTATCCGCAACAGATAGCCAACAAAAAGAAATTGGAAGATGCAGCCTATTCGGCAGTTTATTTGCCAAAGGAAGATCGTTGGATGACAATTACCGATGCCGACAATCAATTTGTATCTTATCCATTTGATGAGAAATCAGCAAGTGCATTATTTATCGATACCGATCCGTATGTAGGTTCGCTCAACTGGATCAATCCTTATCCGAAAGATGTATACGTAATGAATACTAAAACGGGTAAAAGAGAACTTGTACAGAAAGAAATCTTAGGGTCTGTATTTATGACGCCCGATGGAAAATACATCATCAGTTTTGATAATAAGAAAGCTCAATGGTTTGCATACGATATTGCCGCAAAAACGAATCGTTGTATTTCAGAAGCAATTCCTTATCCATTGTACGACGAAGCACACGATAAACCGGAATTACCATCTTCATACGGTGCCGTTTGTTACGATCCGTCGTATTCTACGATTTATGTATACGATAAGTACGACGTATGGGCTTTAAACTTGGCTGGTAAAAAAGATGCAGTATGTGTAACGAATGGTTGGGGTCGAAAAAATGAGACCACACTTCGTTGGATGGATACTACGCCAGATAATTATGCACAGATCATTGATCTAAAGAAGCCAAATGTCTTTACATCATTTAATCGTGTAAACAAGCAGGGCGGTTTCTATTCCTTTTCTGAAGGAACAACTCCGGTCAAGTTGATGGAGGGTAACTATAAATATACTTTCAAAGGAAAAGCAAAACATGCAGATGTTGCTATTTGGCAACGCGAAAACTTTAATGAATTCCGTGATCTATGGTTGAGTAACCTTACTTTCTCTTCACCGATTAAGCTTACAGATGCCAATCCGCAGATGAAAGATTACAAATGGGGTAGTGTAGAGTTGATGAAATGGAATGATTTTGAAGGAAAAGAGCAGCATGGCTTGTTGTATAAACCTGAGAATTTTGATCCGAACAAGAAATATCCTGTTATCGTTTATTTCTATGAAACGCATACAGACGAACTATTCAAGCATCATCAACCACAACCGAGTTGGTCTATTGTAATACCAAGTATGTTTACAAGCGATGATTATGTAGTATTTATGCCGGATATTAATTACACAACAGGATATCCGGGCGAGAGCTGTTATAACTCGGTTGTTAGCGGTTCAAATGCACTAATCGAACGTGGTATTGCCGATCCGAAACGTATGGGGCTGCAAGGTCAAAGTTGGGGTGGTTATCAAATCACATACTTGGTTACACGTACAAACATGTTTAAATGTGCTAGTCCGGGAGCTCCGGTTACTAACATGACAAGTGCCTATAGTGGCATTCGTACCGGTTCAGGATTGGTGCGTATGTTCCAATATGAATATGGTCAAAGCCGTATCGGAGCAGACTTGTGGGAAGCGCCAATGCGTTACATCGAAAACTCAGCTTTATTTTATGCACCAAAGGTAGAAACACCATTGCTTATTCGCCATGATGATGCCGATGAAGCTGTGCCATTTTCTCAAGGAGTAGAGTTCTTTATGGCATTAAAGCGTTGTGGAAAACAGGCTTGGATGCTAAATTATAACAAAGAGCCGCACAACCTGAAAAGTCGTCCGGCC
>CAMTPD010000260.1 GCA_947074265.1 uncultured Porphyromonadaceae bacterium | reverse complement strand
TTACACCAAGGAATACTTTACCTGTAGTAAGTTTTGCAAGAGCATCAAGACCTGTTTGGAAGTCTGCTTCTTGACCTTTCACGATATAATCGAAGTTTGGTGCAAGTGGAGCAGAATAGAAACCAGAAACAAAGATGTCTCTTGGTGCGTCCTGTGGGTTTGCCACTCTATCATAAGGACGCATCTTGATAAATGGCCATAAACCAGCTTCAAGAATAGCTGCTTTTACTTGTTCGCCACTTAAAGATGATACCGACTTCTTCCCGAAATCAATGTACTCATCATTCCCATCAGCCTTAACGAGAATATCCAAGACCTTGCGTTTTTCACCGCGATTTACTGCGACTACTTCACCACTTACCGGTGAAACAAAATGAATTTCCGGGCGGTTCTTGTCAATCATTAACACCGATCCGGCTTTGACAACATCTCCTACTTTAGCAATAACTTTAGGAACAATACCTACATAATCATCCGGGATAAGTGCGAACATATCCGACTTTTCCGCTGTTAGGTTTGTTTCTACGGCTTTGCCTTTCAGATTAATGTCTAAACCTTTCTTAATCTTTATCACATTTGCCATGATATAACAAAAAAATTGTTTGTATATAAATTGCTCGCAAATGTAGCACTTTTTTAGTGTTGAATAACATGTTTGCGTGAATAAATAGTGAATTATTTCCATATTTTTGCATCGACAAAAAACAATGTTTTTTCGATTTAATAAATCACTTTTAATATGAAAAACATATTATTCGCTATTCTGTTCTTAATTATTAGCACTTTAACTCTATTTTCTCAAAGAAAAATCACTGCAAACATTGCAGATAAGAACGTAAAGTCAGTAAAAGTAACCAGTACACTTAATGCAAACGTACCACTGATTGCTCTTCATTCGAAGCAAAAGATTGATATCAACTTCGATATTATACATGCCGATCCGCATCGTATTGGCTATCGAGTCTTCTTTTGCAATGCAGATTGGAGCAATGCACACCTATCTCCACAACAATACATAAGTGGAGTTGCAGAGTCTACTATTAATGACTTCGCTACAAGCTCTGGCACTCGTGTAATATATACAAACTACAACTTACGTATTCCAAATGAAGATACAAAACCAATACTTGCAGGTAATTATGCAGTAGAATTCTTTAGAGAAGACAACCCCGACTACGTTTTATTTACGACTTGCTTTTGTGTTTTAGAAGACAAAGTTGAGATCGTTGCATCTTTAGATAAAAGCATTGGATACAAAGATGATACTCAACAACTAAATCTCGAGATTATTCCCGAGTCTTATGCAATTACAAGCCCTGAAGCAGAGCTTAAAATAAACATATACCAAAACAATATTCCTGTTAAATCAGGATCACTTACCCCTACTACTGTAGCATCAACTAAAATACAATATCTCAACAGCAACGCTCTGCGCTTTCCTGCCGGAAATGAATACCGTATCATGGAGTTTACTTCAAAACAAAAGGGAGGTTTGCACGTCGATTCCATAGCTAAAGGAACAAAGAAAGCAGAAGTATTTTTGAAAACCGACAAACCACGAAACTCCTACAATGGAATGACAACTAACGATTTCAACGGTCGTTACACAATCAATGCGCGTGGAGTTTCTGATGCATCTACCGAGGCCGATTACTGCAAAGTATTTTTCACACTTGTAGCAGACTCTCTTCCTGATAATGATGTACATATCATGGGTGAAGCCTTTCAATACCAACCTACGACATTGAACAAAATGGAATACAATGCCACCTCAGGATGCTATGAAAAAGAGATGATTCTAAAGCAAGGCTATTACAATTATATGTATGCCACAACTAACAAAAAAACACCGACATTAGACTTTTCTCTTTTTGAAGGAAACTTTTCAGAAACAGACAATGAATACATTATTTTGATATATCATCGCAGCATATCGCAAGAGTATGACAAACTTATAGGATATAAGATTGTTAAATAAATGAATACACAGCGCAAATCTTATGAAAGTAAAAACCAATCGCACTCGAAAACGCAAAAATACCAGTCTTACTAAGATTGACTATCGTGTTGTTTATACCGGTTCGAATACTACACCAACGTCGATAAAACTCACGCAATACGATAAGGATCTTATTACTGAACGTGATGTATCGGACCAGTCTGATTTTTACACACTTACACAAAACAACTTAGTCAATTGGATTCAAGTGACGGGGCTTTCCAATGCAGAGAAAATCACAAGCATCGCAAAGCAATTTGGCCTGAGCATTCTTGATGCAAAAGACATCTTAAATCCGCAGCACGTAGTACAGATCGAGAAGTACGAAGACTCGGTCTTTCTCATTCTCAACTTCTGTTATTACGATGAATTTAGCAACCTTAAAGAAGAGCATATTTGCTTATTTATCAAAGGAAATACTGTGATTTCATTTGCTGAGAATCAAGGAATTCTATTCGATTACAGTCGAAAAGCAATCGAAGACAATGTTTTTAAGATTCGACAAAAAACAGCCGATGCTCTTTTATATATATTGTTTAGCAACTGCATCCGTCAGCTCACCGAGACAGCTCTTTATCTTGAAGAAAGCCTCGAAGACTTAGAAGAAGCTCTACTAGATATATCATCGGAAGACAATATTGGTCTTTCTATTCAGAGTCGACGTAAGCAATATATGAAAATCAAGAAAATAGCTTACCCCCTACGAGATCAGTTTGCCAAGCTATTACATGAAAGCGAGAACGTTATTCGCAAAGAGAATCTTCCGCTTTTTAACGATATATATGACCAACTGCTGTTTGTATCACAAACAACCGAAAGTTGTAGGGAAATCATTTCGTCATTAGTCGACCTATACATCTCGAACAACGACCTCCGACTCAACGACATCATGAAGCGTCTCACCGTAGTTTCTACAATCTTCATTCCACTTACCTTTATGGCAGGTGTCTGGGGCATGAACTTCGAATTTATGCCTGAGTTGAAGTGGAAATACGGATACTTGATTTGCTGGTCACTTATGCTGTTGGTCGCAGTCTTAGTGTGGTGGTATATCCGCCGTCGCAAGTGGTATTGATTTCCAGAGATTACGACAAGTAAAAACAGTCTTCGAATACTTCTTTCACAAAACAAGTGAAGACCGAATCGTCAGGTCGGCACCTGACGATTCACTTCTCATTAAGAATAAAAAGAAAGTCCCCTATCCTACGTGTAGATCTTTGTAAGATCCATACATAAGATAAGGGACTTTTGATATGTAATATCCTTTGCTATTACTTCACGCAAAACGAGAAGTAATTACAGCATCAATATTGCTCTTTCTCGTTCGGGAAATCGCCAGACTTTACATCTTCAATATACTGCTGAACAGCCTCGTTTATAATCGACTGCAAATCTGCATATCTGCGAAGGAATTTAGGCGAGAAGTTTTGCGTAATACCCAACATATCGTGCATTACCAATACTTGTCCGTCTACGCCACCACCGGCACCGATACCAATTACTGGTATCGTTACTTCAGCAGCAACCCTCTCAGCAAGTGTTGCAGGAATCTTCTCCAACACCAAAGCAAAGCAGCCAATCTCTTCAAGCATCTTAGCGTCCTCGATCAACTTTTGAGCTTCAGCCTCTTCTTTAGCACGTACAGTGTAGGTTCCAAACTTATTGATAGACTGCGGAGTAAGCCCAAGGTGTCCCATCACCGGAATACCGGCTGTAAGAATACGCTCGATCAGATCGGAAGAGCGTCGTGTAGGGAAAGAGGGTACGGCCTGGTGTAGACACTGTTGGTCGCCGTATGCTTAACAACAGAAAA
>CAMTPD010000259.1 GCA_947074265.1 uncultured Porphyromonadaceae bacterium | reverse complement strand
CGACGCTCTTACGATCTCTTCTCACTTGCCATTTTCCGTCCAATTTGCCGTCTGTATCTCTAAAAGCATTACAGCTCATCAGGCATACCATCGATAGTAATAAAACGACTGCTTTTTTCATTGATTTTTATAAAACTCCTTTTGTACTAGGTAATTCATACTTGAAAATATCACGCTTGATTGCAGATTTAATTGCTCTGGCCAGTGCTTTGAGAATACCTTCTATTTTATGATGTTCATTCTCACCTTCGGCACGAATAAATAGATTCATTCTTGCCGCATCACTAAAAGATTTAAAGAAGTGCATAAACATCTCGGTAGGCATATCTCCGATCTTTTCTCTATTGAATAGTGCATCCCAGACAAGCCAAGCCCTTCCGCCAAAGTCTAATGCTACAGTACATAAACATTCGTCCATTGGCAACACATACCCATAACGCTCTATTCCTCGCTTATTACCCAATGCTTTGTACAAAACCTCTCCTAGGGCAATCCCGGTATCTTCGATCGTATGATGCTCATCAACATATAAGTCACCTTTTACATTGACCGTAAGATTAATTCCGGCATGTTTGGCTATTTGATCGAGCATGTGATCAAAAAAACCGATCCCTGTAGAGACATTGCTTTTACCGGTACCATCGAGATCCATCTCTACATAAATATCTGTTTCGGATGTAGTACGACGTACCGAAGCTTTGCGTTCTCCGGCAAAAAGGAATTCACTCACTTTATCCCAGTCTTCAGTAATAAGCACACAAGTGGACAAAAGGTTGTGTTGCTCGAGCATTTTATATTTTTCAGAATCCGGAGAAGTAAGCCAAATAGCCTTACATCCAAGATTAGAAGCCAGCTCAACATCGGTAAAGCGATCTCCTATTACATACGAATGAGCCAAGTCATATTCATCAGAAAAATACTTGGTTAGCATACCCGTACGCGGTTTTCTATTCGGAGAGTTTTCTTCAGGAAACGATCTGTCTATATAAATATCTTCAAAATTAATCCCCTCTCCTGCCAGCGTTTCAAGCATCTTATTTTGTGCAGGCCAAAAGTCTGCTTCAGGAAACGAAGCCGTACCTAGTCCGTCTTGATTCGTAACCATTACAAACTCGTAAGGTAATTTCTGAGAGATAAAATAAAGATTGCGAATTGCTTTAGGATAGAACTTCAACTTATCGAGGCTATCAACCTGAAAGTCGACAGGTGGTTCCGTTATAATTGTACCGTCTCTGTCGATAAATAGTAACTGTTTCATCCCAAAATATCTTTAAGTGTATCTAATAGCACATCGTTTTCCGGCTTTGAGCCAATTGTGATCCGCAAACAACCATTACACAAAGATACATTATTTCTGTTACGAACAATTACGCCTTCGTTTACCAATTTCTCATAAACATCATTTGCATCATCTACTCGTATCAATAAGAAGTTTGCATCCGAAGGATATACACGCTTTACACTACTCATGGTTGCCAATTCGGCTTCAATGCGTTTGCGTTCTGTCTTCGTCTCATCTACCCATTGCAACACCACCCCCTCGAAGTCTGTTATTTTCATAGCATACTCCTGCGTAAGTGCATTGATATTGTATGGGTACTTTATCTTGTTCAGAATTGATATTAGTTGCTCCGAAGCAAACGCCATTCCTAAACGCACTCCGGCACTTGCCCAAGCCTTCGAAAACGTTTGTAAAACAACAAGATTCTCATAATTTGCAAGCAAGCTCAAGAACCCATTCTTTTCTGAAAAATCTATATAAGCTTCATCTACGACAACAATACCACCAAAAGCATCGAGCACTTTAATAATCTCCTCTTCATTCAAACTATTGCCCGTTGGGTTGTTAGGAGAGCAAAGGAAGATCAGTTTGGTATGACGATCTGTAGCTGCAAGAATCTTTGCCGACTCGATATCAAAGTCATCGTTCAATAGAACCTTTCTATATATTACGTTATTGATATTTGCAGCAACCTCATACATTCCGTACGACGGATCTATGGCTACAATATTGTCGATACCCGGCTCGCAAAAAGCACGCATCAACAAGTCGATCGGTTCGTCACTACCATTTCCTAACAGAATATTTGACTTATCTACACCTTTAAGGCGGGCAATTTTTTCTTTTAATTCAATCTGCAACGGATCTGGGTATCGGTTGTAAGGTGCATTGTTGGGACTTTCGTTCGCATCTAAAAAGATAGATGCATCGCCACAATACTCATTTCTTGCCGACGAATAAGGTTTTAGGGCAAGAATATTTGCTCGTACAAGTTGTAGAATATTCATAGTTATTTCAATCTTATGGTTACTGCGTGTTTGTGTGCGCCCAGTTGTTCTTCCTGAGCCATCAACTCAATGGTAGGACCGATGTGATTCAACCCCTCTTGCGTAATTTCCTGAAATGTAATTTTCTTTACATAACTATCGAGATTGACACCACTGTAAGCTCGTGCCGTACCGTTGGTTGGTAATGTATGATTTGTACCCGAAGCATAATCACCGGCACTCTCTGGAGTAAAGGCTCCTAAGAATACAGATCCGGCATTAACAATATGCTCGGCATAAGTATAATAGTCTTTCGTTTGAATAATAAGATGCTCGGGAGCGTAGTAGTTTGTAAACTCAATGATCTCTTCTTTCGATGGGAATGAAATCATAAAGCTTCCTTTCAAAGCCTTCTTTGCAATCTCCATACGAGGCAATACGGCAAGCTGCTCTTCTATTGCTTTTGCCACATTGTCTAATACTTGCTGAGAGGTTGCAACGAGTACCGACTGACTGTCTCCACCGTGTTCGGCTTGTGACAACAAATCTGCTGCTACAAACTGAGGATTTGCCGTTTCATCAGCGATTACCAATACCTCTGAAGGGCCTGCAGGCATATCGATTGCCGTACCATGCAAACTTACCAATTGCTTGGCCGCAGTTACGTACTGATTGCCCGGGCCAAATATTTTATACACCTTCGGAACTGTCTGCGTACCGTAAGCCATTGCCCCAATTGCTTGTACTCCTCCAATTTTATAGATCTTATCTACTCCTGCTACTGTGGCAGCGAATAAAATTGCAGGATGTATCTTTCCTTTTTTATCAGGCGGTGTGCACAAGATTATCTCTTTACAACCGGCAAGCATAGCTGGCACTGCAAGCATTAGTACAGTAGAAAACAGCGGAGCCGAACCTCCGGGAATATATAAGCCGACTTTTTCAATAGCAACTGCTTTTTGCCAGCAGATTACACCGGGAGAAGTTTGCACTTTGATCTCCTCAAAGCGTTGTGCGGCATGAAACTTTTCAATATTTGCTTTAGCTGCATAGATCGCGTCTTTCAATTGGTCAGAAACCAAGAGATTTGCTTCGCGTATCTCATCGTCTGTTATCAAAACATTTGCCGGTGCTACGCCGTCAAACTTTTCCGAATACTCTTTTACGGCACTATCGCCTTTGAGTTTGATATCGATTCAAATGCTTTGAACAAGATCAAATAGTGTGGTTGTGTCTTGAAGCGGACGCTTGATAATCTCGCTCCAATCTTCCTTTGCCGGACTTGTATATCGTTTCATAATAATCTGAATTACGTGGGTTATGTATTATAGAATCATTTTTTCGATCGGCATTACCAAGATACCTTCAGCACCCAGTTCTTTAAGCTGACCAATGATTTCCCAGAAACGTTTTTCTTCGATTACGGCTTGCAGAGAGCACCCTCCTTCTGTAGCAAGGTGTGTACGTGTAGGACTTTTCATTCCCGGTAACATACGACTTATTTCATCAAGCTTGGCTGTTGTCTCGTTCCTCATGCTTTATTTTTTTCCTTCGGCTGCTTGAATTGT
>CAMTPD010000258.1 GCA_947074265.1 uncultured Porphyromonadaceae bacterium | reverse complement strand
TCGTCAGTTCGAGTCTGGCCTCCGCAACTATCAAGAGGTTGTCAAGTTATTGACGGCCTCTTTTTTTATATACTTCCAGTTAGAGCAATGCATACACGAAAAATCATACACGTAGATATGGACGCCTTCTATGCTTCTGTAGAACAGCGCGATAACCCGGAGTTCCGTGGCAAACCTGTGGCCGTGGGACATGCAGGACCGCGTGGTGTGGTTGCGGCCGCCAGCTACGAGGCTCGAAAGTATGGTGTGCGCTCGGCGATGTCTTCGCAAGCTGCACTCAAGAAATGCCCTAATTTGATTTTCACTCGTCCCCGCTTCGACGTGTACAAGTCTGTTTCGATGCAGATACGCGCCATATTCCTGGAATATACTCCTTTGGTAGAACCTCTCTCGCTCGACGAGGCTTTTCTCGACGTTACTATCAATCATGCCAATAATCCTTCGGCAACACTTATCGCAAAAGAAATAAAAGAGAAGATCAAAGCCCAGACGGGTCTTACGGCTTCAGCGGGTGTTTCGATCAATAAGTTCTTGGCCAAGATTGCCTCTGACTACCGAAAACCCGACGGGTTGTTTGTAATCCCACCAAAGAAAGCATACGACTTTGTGGCTCAGTTAGAGATTGAACGGTTTTACGGAATCGGTAAGGTTACAGCCGAACGCATGCATAAACTCGGTATTTATACCGGTGCACAACTGCGCGAGTTTAGCATGACACACCTCGAATCGCTCTTTGGAAAGGTAGGACAACGCTATTACCAGTTTGCCCGTGCAATTGACGACAGGCCGGTTTGCCCCGACCGCGAATACAAATCGGTAGGCTCGGAAAATACATTTGCAACCGACCTCGACAAGCATGAAGATTTACTTGCAGAGCTACAACTGATACAACAGGATGTGTGCGAGCGCATTCGACGAAAGTCTTTTACAGGGAAAACATTGACGATTAAGGTTAAATTCAGCGATTTCAAGCAGATTACCCGTTCGCGCACAGTAGTGGAGGATATTAATACATTGGAACAAATAAAGGAGTTGTCGGAGTGTTTGCTTGCCGGCGTAGACCTTACCGGAAAAAAGGTTCGTTTGATCGGAATATCAATCAACAACAATGCACGACCAAAGCCGGTAGAACCGCTTCAACTTCGCATCGAGTTTGAGGAGTTTATATAAAAACGCTGCGTGAGCGAATTCATCCACGCAGCGCAAAGTTCTTCAATACAATTCATAATTTGTTAATTACAATGCGATCTTCATGCATGTGCACGATGTCGCACAACCTCTACTACATTACCTAGATGATAAATAATATTCCATGCTGCCAGATGACCATTGTCGGCATCAAGAATGTATCCATTTATCTCATCCCAATCGTAGCGCAAGTCTTTGCCTTCTTTGTCTTTTGCTACTTCGAAGGTAATATCCTTCACAATGATAAGCGCTTTATCGGCAAGATCTGAATCGCCGTTGGCCAACTCTAAGTAATCATAATCTTTTGGCAAATAAGGGAAGTATCCGTTGTTATAAGCCAATACATTCATTGGATCCACAAAACTTGTTTGCGGATCGAGATACAAGAAACCATCTTTATCGGTTGCAAGGTACTGCTTCCATGTATTCTCCCTCACTTCCCGACTTTCCTCTTTTTTCACACCTTTTACAATCAAATCGAAGCATGTAGACTTGGTGGTAAGGAAAAGTGTATTTTCCTTCGTTGATTTAAACATATCCTTCACAAATTTAGAGATTACACAACATGTTGCCACAATCGTGCAGATTTACAGAAATCATGCATACTACTTTATTATTGTAACACAATATGTCTCAAGTTAGTTTGTAAAAGTGTTATAACCGAGGCTTAACATATTTCAAATAAGCAGACCAAGCGCAACAAGTTGGTTTTACGTTGCCGAAATCGTTTTTTTGCATTAGCTTCATGCCCTATTAACGAATAAAACAAAACAAGATGGCATTAGAAGATTTAGCGGCGTGGACTTTCGTGTGCGAAACTACTCCTCCATCGGTAATCACAGAACTGTTGATACCGGGCGAGGAAGCTGTTGCGGCATACAAAACGTTGCGCGATACGGCTGTTATTACAAACAAAAGACTGATCGTTGCCGACAAGCAAGGCATTACCGGAAAGAAAGTCGAAATATATACGATACCTTTTAAAAACATTGAGATGTACTCGACAGAGAATGCCGGCTTTCTCGATTTCAGCTCAGAGCTAGAACTTTGGACGCGCTCGGGCAAGATCAAAATAAAACTAAATCGCGGAGTTGATATTCGCAAACTAGACAGACTGATTGCTCAGTATATTCTATAACCTTTGTGACAATATACAAGAAACGGTTGCGACGTTATGTTGCAACCGTTTCTTGTATATCGCATCTTTTCAGCTTGCATTGTTGCTGAAAGAAATTCTTTTTAAAAGTGCTTGATGTAGTCGTCAAGTGTTTGATCGATTACACCCAGCTTGTCACGCAATCGTCCTTTTCGTTTAGAAATACTGTTTTTCTCAATGTGATAGATTGCCGAAAGAAGGTCTAACGGAAGCTCCATCTTGATCAAACAACAAAAACGAATTTCATCGTCAGACATTTGTGGGTATTTCTCGCGCAGTCGCTTCGTGAAATGATCGAAGCAAGCATTGGTATTGCTCTCAATTACGTCCCATTCTTTTTTCCCTAAGAATATAAAGCCTTGCTTATCTTTGGGTGCAGAAAGGATCGGTATGGAAATCATATTGAGTCGCTTGTAGTATTCTGCTTTCATGATCATATCACGTGCCAAGAGCAATTCCTTTTCAGTTTGCTCTCGCAGCAATTGATTCTCCATGCTTTGACGCTCGAGTTCCAACTCTGCCAACTTGATCTTCTTTTCTCGCACCGACGATTCTAACTTGATCTTTCTATTGCGATAGAAAATTAGAATAAGCAACAACAGAACTCCTACAAATAAAAAGGCGGTCGATATTTTGTACGTTAAGGTTCGCGTACGATAAATCTCAAATTTATCCTTGATGTATTGCTCTCGTTGCTTCTTATACGCTTGAATACTTTGCATTCGCTCTGTTGTTTCGTCTCTTTCGCCCCGATTCATCGAGTCTTGCAATACAATCATATTCTCTACGTTTTGTAATGCTTTGTTTGCTTGATTCGTTGCACTATTGATACGATACATGCCCAAATTCTGTTGCAACAGAGATGTCATATCAGAACTATCCGACACCAATTGATAGTATTTCTCTGCCTCAGCATACTCTTTTCGCTTCAATAAAGCGCGTGCTTTGAGTAGATAAGAAGCTGAAAGTTCTTTTCTTTCCGGTTTTAATGCAATTGATTTATCGATGTAATACATGGCGGAGTCTTCTTCCCCGATCATGGTATATGCAGATGCCATATTCTTATATATAGCAGCCATGGTTTGTCGGTCGCCTAATGAGGCATAATTCAATGCTTCATGCAACAACAGTAAAGAGGAGTCGGGATATTGCCTACGTGCGGTAAAAAGATAAGCTAAACTAACAAGGTCGTTGGCTATGCGTGACGAATCGGAAAGAAGACGGGCATTGTCTAACGCTTTGTTGCGGGCTTTTTTCTCTTCATCATACAGTTTATTATACCGATATACATCGGCAAGAGACACTAAGATATCATGCTTTAGTTGAAGACTCTCTCCTTGTGGGAAATACTCATTTGCATGCAAATAGCTACTTACTGCTTCGAGCGAGTGGCTAGCTTTATGCAATATACGACCACGCAAAAAGAGTGCTCTGGAGATAACTGACGAATCGCTTCCATTGAGATAGTACAATAGCGATGCATTGATTAAGGAGTCGTTTGTCGGTGTTTTACCGCTTTGAAT
>CAMTPD010000257.1 GCA_947074265.1 uncultured Porphyromonadaceae bacterium | reverse complement strand
AAAGAGTTCTCACCGAAACTAGATATCTATCCAATCAATGTGCTGTATAATATCTACTTCACAAAAGTGAAATGGCAGAGAAGTTTAAATTATCCAATAACATCAGAAGGGTTTACTTTTGAGGCTCAACGAACAAAGAAGGTTGGTGAGCGTGAAGTGTATTTCTTGATAATAGGAGAGGCCTCGAGAGCTACCAACTGGAGTCTTTTTGGTTATGATCGTGAGACCAATCCACGCTTATCACAAATGCCAAACTTAGTAAAGTATCGAGATGCAATTACCCAGGCAAATGTGACGCATAAGAGTGTACCAATGATTTTGTCGGATGCATCTGCTACCAATCACAATGTCCTTTATAAGCATAAAAGTGTGATCGAAGCATTTTCGGAAGCAGGTTTTAAAACTGCATTTATTTCAAACCAAGTGCCCAATCGCTCGTTCATTGATTATTTCTCGGCCCAAGCCGATACGCTTATTACAATGTTGCAAGATGCACAAATAACATCAGATAGTAAGCCTGATGGAGTATTGCTTTCGGCTGTAGATAGTTTGCTTAGATCCACAACAGAAGATATGTTTATAGTATTACATACTTACGGATCACATTACGATTATCGCTATCGTTATCCTGCCGACTCTGCATATTGGACACCAGACTATGTGCCAGCTATTTCGAATAAGTACAAGCAAGAGTTGGTCAACTCTTACGATAATAGTGTGCGTTATACCGACTATTTTCTTTCACAGTTGATGGACGAGATCAATAAGAATTCTACATATTCAGCACTCTTATATATATCAGATCATGGAGAAGACTTAATGGACGACAATAGAAATCTATTTTTACATGCATCACCTAAAACTACTTACTACCAATTGCACGTGCCATGTTTGGTGTGGTTTTCGGAAGATTACATGAGAACAAATCCAACGACTATGCAGGAGGCTATAAAGAATGAAAATAAGCCGGTAAGTACAAACATGGTATTCCATACGTTACTTGATATGGCAAAAATCGAGACATCTTATAAGGATACTACTTATTCTATCATAAGCGACGGATTTAAGGTACACCCTCGTTATTATCTCAACGACCATGATAAAGCGATTGAGATCAATGATCTCGGGCTGAAACGTGAAGACGTTTTGATGTTTGAAAAGATGCAAATGCAATACTAAGCATTATCTATAAAACAGCATTCCCCATTCATTTTCTTTACAGGTCGTGAATGGGGAATTTTTTTTGCTTAGGATTATTTTGAGAAGAAGCAGAGCAATTAGTTTTTACGCTCTATTTCGTTCAGATTTTCCATTTTCTTCTTTTCAAGGAAGCCGTAGATATCTTCAAGGTGTTCTGTTACCTTTTTATTGCCAAACTCATATACTTTATTTACAAGTCCGTCAAGGAAATCACGGTCGTGCGAAACAAGGATCAGCGTACCATCGTAGTCTTTCAACGCACTTTTCAAGATATCTTTTGTTTTCATATCAAGGTGGTTGGTAGGCTCATCGAGAATAAGCAAGTTGACCGGTTCAAGCAAAAGTTTGATCATCGCCAAGCGTGTGCGTTCACCACCTGAAAGTACCTTCACCTTCTTTGTCGAGTTTTCACCGCCAAACATAAACGCACCCAACAGGTCTTTGATCTTGTTTCGGATATCACCTTTCGCAACATCGTCGATCGTTTGGAATACGGTAAGTTCTTCGTCAAGAAGCGACGCCTGGTTCTGTGCAAAATAACCAATCATTACATTGTGTCCCAGCGTAAGTGTACCACTGTAATCGATCTCTCCCATAAGACATTTTACAAGAGTTGATTTACCTTCACCGTTTCGTCCTACAAAAGCAATTTTCTCTCCACGTTCGATCGTGAAGTTTGCATTGTCGAATACATTGAATCCATCGTATGATTTACCCAAGCTTTCGGCGATAACCGGATAGTTGCCCGAGCGAGGAGAAGGTGGAAACTTAAGGCGAAGAGCCGAAGTATCCTCTTCGTCTACCTCTAGAATATCAAGCTTTTCAAGCATTTTCACGCGAGATTGTACTTGCAATGTCTTCGAGTAAGTACCTTTAAAGCGTTCGATAAACTCTTTCGTCTCTGCAATCATCTTTTGTTGTTCTTCAAAAGCCTTTTGCTGTTGTTCGCGACGTTCTTTACGAAGCTCCAGGTATTTAGAATAGTTTACTTTATAGTCGTAGATACGTCCCATTGTAACTTCAATGGTACGTGTCGTGATGTTGTCTACAAAAGCACGGTCGTGCGAGATCACAATAACAGCCTTGCCGTTTGAAACCAAGAAATCTTCGAGCCATTGGATAGACTCAATATCAAGGTGGTTGGTAGGCTCATCGAGAAGTAGTACGTCAGGTTTCTTTAACAACAACTTGGCTAGCTCGATACGCATACGCCATCCTCCACTGAAATCGGCCGTAGGACGATCCAAGTCTTCGCGGCTAAAACCAAGACCCAATAAGATCTTTTCTACATCTTCTTGGTAGTTGGTCATGTCGATTGTATAGAACTTTTCACTCAATGTCGATACGCGCTCGATAAGCTCGTAATAACTATCCGATTCATAGTCGGTGCGAGTGCTGAGTTCGTTGTTAAGAGCCTCAATCTCGGCTTCCATTTCAAACAAATGAGCAAAAGCCTGTGACGCTTCTTCGCGCACGGTGCGTTCGTTTTCGGTCATCAAATGTTGAGGAAGATAAGCAATGACGGTATCTTTAGGTGCAGATACTCGTCCGCGAGAAGGCTCACGTACACCGGCAAGGATCTTTAATAGAGTTGATTTACCGGCCCCGTTTTTACCCATTAGGGCGATACGGTCTTTTTCGTTTACAACAAAGGAAATATTTTCAAAGAGGGTAGTTCCTCCGAATTCTACTGTTAATGCGTCTACTGATATCATTTATTAAGCTTTTCAAGTACAAAGCTACAGCTAAAAAGCCGTCTACGCAATAGTTTTGAGCGCTTTAGATACTGTTTTGATTTTCTCTCAATTATTTGCAGATGATAAATAGAGCAAGTATGCAAATGATGTTGTAAAGCACAAATGTTGTGCAACACTAAGTTTGCTTATTATGATGCCGAGGTTTTATTATAGTTTTGAGCATAATAATTAATCAGGTAAAAGAGCAACGATGAAAAACTACATGGTAGGACTAGGCGAAATCCTTTGGGATGTATTTCCGACAGGGAAAGTTTTAGGAGGAGCGCCTGCCAATTTTGCTTATCATGCTATGCAGCAAGGAATGAATTCGATTGTAATAAGCGCAATCGGTCGTGATGTGTTGGGGCATGAAATACGTGAAAGTCTGAATCGAAAGAGACTGAACTTTATGTTGGTCGATACCGACTATCCAACCGGGACAGTACAGGTATCGGTAAGTGAAGGGGGGATTCCTACTTATGACATACGCGAAAACGTAGCTTGGGATCACATCCCTCTTACGGCTGCTATTAAAGACATTGCCCGAATCACGAGTGTGGTTTGTTTCGGATCTTTAGCACAGCGAGCCGAAGAGTCGCGCAATACAATTCGCGAGTTTCTTAGTCTTGTACCCGAGCATGCAATGAAGATCTTTGATATCAACCTTCGTTTGCATTATTACACTGATGAAATTATAAAAGAATCTCTGCTACAAGCAACGATTTTGAAAATAAACGACGAAGAATTAGCACTAGTAGCTCCGATGTTACAATTGCAAGGAGACGACGCAACGATGAGTCGTCAACTGATCGAGCGATACGGTCTACAGATGGTAATTCTTACAGCCGGCAGTAAATATAGTTGTGTGTACACAGCCGATGATTACAGTTGTATCGATACACCGAAGGTAGAAATTGTAGATACGGTAGGCGCCGGAGA
>CAMTPD010000256.1 GCA_947074265.1 uncultured Porphyromonadaceae bacterium | reverse complement strand
CTTCATGTACAGATAATTTCGAGCAGATTAATGACGACCCAAACGGACTTAATCCAAGTCAGGTTCCTGTGGAGTCTCGCTTTACACAGCCGATGCAATCAATTTATCTGAACTTCCAAAATAGAGATTACGAGTATCAGTTGCAACAAAACTTAAATGCAGACTTGTACTCTGGTTATTTAGCAAACCCAACACCTTTTGGGGGAAACAATAACAATTCCACTTATGCTCTCAATGATGGGTGGAACAATATGGCCTTTAAAGCAGGTATTCTTTATGTGATGAAACCTGTTTCGCAGATTATTGCATCTGCTACTGAGATGGGGTATAAAGACTATATTGCCTTAGCTAAGATTATTCGAGTAGCAGCAATGCATCGTGTTTCTGATATTTACGGACCACTGCCATATAGCAAAGCAATGCAAGGCGGACAATCGGTGCCTTATGACAGTCAAGAAAGTTTGTATGATCAATTCTTTGCTGAACTTGAAGAGTCTGTAAATGCATTAACTGACTTTGTCGACAACGATCCGGCAGCGGCAGAGCAACGCATCGTTCAGTTTGATGAAATGTGTGAAGGTAATTATGTACGTTGGATTCGTTTTGCCAATACCTTACGTTTGCGCTTAGCAATGCGTATTGTAAAGGTTGATCCTGTAAAAGCAAAAACAATAGCTGAAGCAGCAGTCGCTCAGAAATATGGAGTGTTAACATCGGCTGATAAGAACATCGAAGTGAAAAGTGAGAAGCTAACAAATCCATTGCAAGTAATCAGCTTTGCTTATGGTGATATTCGAGTTGGTGCATCGTATGTTTCAATCCTTAGCGGTTATAACGACCCTCGCTTGGCTGCAACAGTTCTACCGATTGGATGGTTTGAAAAAGGTGGAAAGCAAACTGATATTCTAGATAATAAAGGTGTTCCTACTGGTAATATTGGTAAGTTTATAGGTATCCGTCAAGGTGCAATAATCCCGGATAAGTCCAATTATGAAATGTATTCTGTTATCAATATGGATAAGAAGGACAAGTCAAGCATGCGTTATCCTTTGCCAGTAATGAAAGTAGCTGAGGCATACTTCTTACGTTCCGAAGGGGCTTTGCGAGGATGGAACATGGGAGGTACAGCTAAAGACCTTTACGAAGCAGGCATTCAAGTATCGTTTAATGATTATGGAATTTCTCCGGACAAATACGCTGCGTATGTTGCTAACAACAGTGGTGTAGCTGCAGATTATGTAGATCCGTTTAACCCATCGAATAATATTGCAGGACTAAATAAAGCAACTGTGAAATGGGACGATGCTGCATCGAATGAGCTAAAGCTTCAGAAGATCATTACACAAAAATGGATTGCAATGTTTCCGGAAGGGCAAGAAGGTTGGAGTGAGTTTCGTCGTACAGGGTATCCGAAGCTGTTCCCTGTGGTTGATAATAGAAGTAATGGAGAAATACCTGAAGGTGAATTTATCAAGCGTCTTCCATTTACATTAGATGAACGTAATAACAATCTGGAAGCTGTAGAAGAAGCACGCAAGCTCCTAAGCGGACCAGACAATGCAGGCACTCGTTTATGGTGGGATGTAGATGCTCCTAACTTCAACTAAATAGCATTGATTCGTATTTAACAAACTATTTATAATTAAGAGAACCGATATCGTAAAAGCTTCTGCTTGAAACGGTATCGGTTCTTTCTTTATTTAGATTAGGTTATTTTGTTACTTCAATAAGTCATCAATAACTTTAACCATCTCATTAAACTCTTCTGTATTGAATAGGCGTGTAAGCATTACAATCTTTCCATCCTTTCCAATAATAACATTGCGAGTGATTCCTGCTTTCTTATTAGCATACAATCCAAAGATATCAGCATTCGGGTCTAATCCTAATGGATAGGTTACACCTGTAGCCTTTGCAAACTTTTCAACTGTTTCAAGAGGTTCGTCTCTATCAATTCCGAATAATGCAAAATCAGGATTGCTTTTATGTTTATTCCAAATATCTTTTTCGATAAATGGCATCTCTTTGCGACAAACTCCACACCAACTTGCTGTAAATTGAAGCATTACAACCTTTCCTTTTAGATCAGAAAGTTTCATCGTTTTGCCATTAGTTAATTTCATTTCAAAGTCAGGGGCAACTTGACCTACTGTCACTAAATAGCCACGATCATCGTTATTTGTATTTTGCTCGATTGCAAGATCAGTCACAGTGTGAGCTTGCATAGGAGCAGCAGCAAGAGTAGCTAACGCGCCTAAAACACCAAAAATCTTTTTCATATAGTTTCTGTTTTTATTCAAATCAATAATAGCAAAGATAAATAAACTATTGGCGCAAGAAAATATAAAAAAGCAAGATCGGTACACTTTACTTGTCGACTAAATATTTTTTTATTAATATTGTCTTTTGTAAAACCTGTAAAGGGTTGTTTTTGTTAGTTACTTAGAATGCAAAACGTCAAATTAAATCATTGATATCTATGTTTATGGCTTACTGTGTAGATGCATAAGCCAATTGGATAATTTTTAGAACGTATTATTATGATCAACGTAAATATTGTAAAAAGCTTGAAGAAGCTAATTCTCAATGCATGTTTAGTTATAACTATTCTACCTTTTTTAGTCTCATGCAGCGACTCTATTCCTTATTCGGATCGTACGGTATTAGTATATCTAATTGCCGAAAACTCGCTATCGACTAATGCATACTCGAATCTAAATGATATGGTAAAAGGTGTAGAAAAGGGAATTGGTTCGGGAAGTTTGGTTTGCTACTTCGATCCGATCGATGCGCCACCTTCATTGATTCAAATTACTCCAAAAGGGAAAAAGACAATAAAAGAATACAATGAACAAAACTCATCCTCACCGGAAGTTATGCGAAGTGTGATTGAAGAAGTTCGCTCTAAATTTCCATCATCAAGTTATGGTTTTGTTTTATGGTCGCATGGTACAGGTTGGATGCCGGCACCAATTTCTACATCGAGAAAGATGTCTGTATTCAGTACTGCTCCATACTCTCCATTGGTAAAACGCCCGGCTGCAACAACAAGAGCTTTTGGTCAGGACGGAAACAATTGGATGGATTTGAGTGATCTTCAAAATGGAATTCCGGATAAAGTATTTGATTTTATTATGTTTGATGCATGCTACATGTCTCAAATAGAAGTAGCATATGCATTAAAAGACAAAACTCCTTATATAATAGCGTCACCAACAGAGGTATTGGCTACAGGTTTTCCTTATGCAGAAATCATAGACAATATGTTTGTGTCAAATCTAGATTTAATAGGAGTATGTAAAGAGTATTTCGATTATTATAACAATCAAACCGGATTTTATAAATCAGCAACCATTGCATTGATTAAAACGGAGAAGTTGCAAGAGCTATCCGAGCTTACAAAAACAATCTATATGCCGCGTTTAGCAGAGATAGAGTCTTTTAATGTGTCTCAATTGCAACATTACGACCGCAACTATATGCATACAATGTTCGACTTCGATCAATTTGTTCGACTGTTAGCGCCCGAGCAGGCAATGCAGTTTACAAATCTTCTAAACGACATCATTGTCTACAAAGCTGCAACGCCGATCTTTTTAGGAGGTGATTCGGGAGGAGGATTCACGATTGATTTAAATAACTTCTCCGGTATTAGTACTTATGTTCCTATATCAAGTTATTCGTTGTTGAACCAATCGTATTATTTGCAAGACTGGTATCGTGCTGTGTATGAGTAGTAAATAAAATATTTTTAAAAATAGTTGGGCGAAGGTATTGCACGATTAAAAAGAATCACTACCTTTGCAACGCAATCGGGAAACAACGGTTGTGACCAACAAACGGTGTGGTAGTTCAGCTGGTTAGAATACCTGCCTGTCACG
>CAMTPD010000255.1 GCA_947074265.1 uncultured Porphyromonadaceae bacterium | reverse complement strand
GTATTGAAATAACATGCAATAATAAATACGCCGATAGTAATATGTCAATATTATTACCGGCGTATTTAATTTTAGAACGTATGGCTCGAGTCATACAACCATCGAGTCGTGCTATCTTATCAAAAGAGCGCTTAAATACAAAGAATCTGAAGAAATAAAATTGTAATACATTTCGTAACATAAATGAATTGTGTATGTAATTTGATTGTCAAGCGAGCTTAACGTGGAGGTAATGTGAGGGGAGTAGTTTTGCAGTGAACAAAAAACGCTAGTATTAAACTACTATTTTCGATAAACAAACTAATCTACTCTAAAATTACTCCAATGAAGAAAAAAGAGTTGTTGCGAGGAAGATTTCTTCACATACTATTTGTCCTTTGTGTTGTATCGTCGATGGCTTCGGAAGTTATCGCGCAAAACGTATCCAAGCTCAAAGGCGTGGTTACAGGCGACGATGGTTATCCGGTAATCGGAGCAAACGTTACAGTAAAAGGAACCACAGTAGGAACAATCACAGACTTCGATGGTAACTACACAATTGAAGCGGAAAAAAACGCAACCCTTGTATTTAGCTACATCGGCTACATCTCACAAGAAATAAAGCTGAAAGGCGAAACCCTATTGAATGTATTATTAAAAGAAGATGTTCAGGCTCTGGGCGAAGTCGTGGTAATCGGTTACGGAGATACACGCAAAAGCGACTTATCAGTAGCTGTTTCTTCAATGAAAGTATCAGATGGTCTCAAAGGTCGCTCACAAAGTATTGAAGGAATGATGCAAGGTCAGCTTCCGGGCGTTACGATTGCCAGCAACGGTGGAGACCCAATCTCTTCTCCCTCTATCACCATTCGTGGAAAAGGTTCGCGCGATGGAGATAAGGTATTGTATATTGTAGACGGAGTACCGGGTGCACCGTTTAATGCAGAAGACGTAGAGTCGATCTCCGTATTAAAAGATGCCGCATCGGCAGCTATCTATGGAGCTCACGTAGGTTCGGGTGGTGTAATTGTAATCACAACGAAGAAAGCTCAAGCTGGAAAAGTAAGAGTAGATGCAAACGTCTACTACGGTATTCAGCAAGTATATAAGAAACCGGAAATGCTTGACGCTGCACAATATTCACAAGTAAGAACCGATGCAGCCATTGCAAGTGGCAAATCAATCCCAACAGGGTTAGATCCGGAGATTTACGGATACGGACAAACAACTCGTACCAACTGGTTAGACGAGATCTTCAGACTAGGATCTACACAACACTATGCAGCTTCGATTACCGGAGGTAGCGAAACATTGAAAGCCTTTGCTTCTGTATCGTACGACAAACTAGAAGGAACTCTTTTAAATACACACCGCGAGAAACTAGGCGCGAATGTGAACATCGAATTCAAAGTAAACAACTGGCTTACATTCGGACAACGTGCAAGTTACCAGTATATGAACGGTCAAGGTGGTGTAAACACTACTTCTCATACCGGAGTTATTGCTTCGGCTATGGCCATGCCTCCTTCGGCTACGGTTTACGAATACGACATCAATGGCAATCCGGTACTAGGAATCAACGGACAACACCAGTTTGGCGGTACTGTTCCATTGTGGGCAAAAGAACTAGGAGTAGCAGGAACGTTTGGCGAAATCCAAAACCCTGTGGCTACGTTGATGCGCTTGCGTCAGAATAGACCAGATCAACGTATCTTCTCAACCTCTACACTTACAGCGAAACCAATCACAGGCTTGACAATCAAATCAGACTTCTCTGCCGCATCAAACACGGCACGTTCGGAAGACTTTAAAATGAGAATCCCTGAAATTGGTAACCCAAACAATCAAAACTCAAGAGGGATCAGCTCTTCATGGGGTACCAACTGGTTGTGGGAAACTACTGCAACATACACAAGAGAGTTTAAAGAAAAGCACCTCTTTACAGGTATGTTGGGATATACAATGGGGTATGAAAACTACAGATCCAATTCGGTACGTGTATACGGATTCGACCAAGAAGACGACTGGGCTCAATCGATTGTAAACGGAACCGACTGGACAAAAGAAAAACCAAGCGAAGAGTTTTGGGAAAATTCACAAGTTTCTACCTTCGGACGTGTTTCTTACTCATACGAAGATCGTTACTTCCTTACAGGTAGTCTTCGCTACGATGCAACCTCAAAGCTATACTATAAAAACAATTCAGGCGTATTCCCTGCTGTTTCGGCAAGTTGGAAACTATCGTCAGAGAAGTTCTTCCCAAAACAATCGGCAGTGAGCTTACTTAAGTTTCGTGCCAGCTGGGGACAAATCGGTAACGTTGCCGCAGTAGACAACTACTCATACAACGTAAAGTTGCAACAAGATCCATGGTTTACATTCTTGGGCAATGCCGGACAAACACCAATTCAAGGTCTTGGTTTAGCTACAATGGCCAATCGCAACCTTACTTGGGAAACATCAGAACAAATCGACTTAGGTATTGATGCAAACTTCTTCAACGATCAATTGAACTTTACGTTCGACTACTTCGTGAAAGATACAAAAGACTTGATCGACCAGATTACTGTTCCTTCTGTTGGAGGTATCAAAGAAGCGCCCCTGGGCAACATCGGAAGTGTACGCAACTCGGGTATCGAAATGAGCCTTTCATACAATGGCAAAGTAGACCAAGTAAATTATACGCTCATGGGTAACTTCTCTACGTTGAAGAATGAAGTAACAAACCTAGGCGATAAAGATCGCATTGCTCATACACAAAACGTACGCAGTTTGGCTCCGCTACAATCGGCAGTTGGTGAAGCATGGTACTCGTATTACCTCATCAAAACAGACGGATTGTTCCGTTCGCAAGAAGAGATCGACGCTTATGCAAAAGACGGCAAACTAATTCAACCAAACGCACAGCCTGGAGATATCAAGTTTGTAGATGCTAATGGCGACGGTGTTATCGACGATCAAGACCGCATGTACATGGGAAGTTACAACCCAACATACACATTCTCTCTAAGCGGAAGCATGGATTGGAAAGGTTTCGACTTCGGATTCCAATTGCAAGGCGTAGCAGGAAACAAAATATTCAACGGTTCCAAAGCAATGACTTATCCGGCCGATCAGGGATGGAATATCTCAAAAGATTTGCTCGAACAATATACATACAATCCAAATTCGAACATTCCGCGTTTGGCAATGGACGACAAAAACAGCAACTACTCTCGCGTTTCTGATTTCTATCTTGAGAAAGGAAATTACCTGCGCCTGAAGAATCTGACAGTAGGATACACACTTCCTAAATCGGTACTAACCAAAGTAGGCTGTCCTGATTCAAGAATCAGAGTATATGCTAGCGGTGAAAACCTGTTCACACTAACAAAATACAGCGGAATGGACCCAGAGGTTGGTAACAACGGTCTTGATGGTGGTCGCTATCCGGTATCACGTGTATTTACATTCGGTTTAAATGTAAATTTCTAATTGATTCAGTATTTGACTTTTAAAAACGTTTGAATTTTATGAAACTAAAATATATTTTTGGATCTTTGCTTTTGTCGACAGTCTTGATGTCTTCTTGTAACGACTTCTTGTCGCACGAGCCGGTAGGAGAACCTTCTCAGGAAGTATTCTGGCGCACCGAAGACGATGCGCGCAAAGCAGCAGACGGTCTTTATTTTTGGACTGCCAAAGAAGGAATTACCGGTCGCGGAGTGATGTGGTACATGAATGCAAGCGACGACATGGTAACGGGGCGTCCGCAAGCAGGTGGGGCAAATATCAAAAACTTCATATTAGATAACAGCCGCGATGTAAAAGACAATTGGCCTACGATGTACCAGCTGATCAAGCGCTGCAACGATATCATTGCCAATGTTCCGGGGATGAACATCTCAGACAAAGTGCGCAATGAAGTAATCGGACAGGCATACTTCTTTAGAGCATGGGCTT
>CAMTPD010000254.1 GCA_947074265.1 uncultured Porphyromonadaceae bacterium | reverse complement strand
GGCATCACTGAATCTATTAACTTATCTGCCCTAAAGTCATATACTATATAATGATAATTGACTAATCGTTGCTGAATATATAATAATGAATCAGTATAACCCAACTCTATTGGGTAACGATCGTCAAAACGAACAATTACCTCTGCTTGTTGCGCAGAAATATTAGTTGGAGAATCAATTTCGATTATAGTATTTACATCGGATTGTGTAGTACATCCTAAACAGACTAAAAATAGCAATAACAGTTGTGTTTGTTTCATAGTGTATATAGGAATAAAAAAAGAGAGATTATTTGAGATGACAAACTCAAATAACTCTCTTCTGACTATAATATATTAATCTGAACTTTCTTCTTAATTACTTATTCGATCGAATAAAGTCTTGTGGAAACTTTGCTTTATTAATGACTTCATTCCCGGCTAGACGTATCCATGTATTAAAACCATTATCACCCTCTGTTAGTTCAATCACACGAGCTCCGTTGGTAAGATTATTATACACGGTATCTCCTCCAGTATATCGTCCATAGGCCAACATGATTCCGTGATAGTTTACAGCATAATCGTTGTCATGATCATGCCCAACAAATACACCCATTACATCTTTCAATTGCTTCATTGATGTAAAGAAACCTGAGTTAAGTTCGGGAGGACAGGATTTTTCCATACGAGTTCCGATCATAGAGCACCCCTCTGTTGTTATTGCACTTCTATATTCCGGCAGTGGTATATGGAAGAATGCCAATGAAGGGACTGGAGTTCCCCCGTTTTGCTTGGTGAATTCCGTACTATTTTGTCTATACCATTCAATCTGATCAGGCTTGATAAAGTCATAACCGCCTATTCCATCAACAGAAGAATAGGAATTTGAATCGATACAATACAATATGGCTGCATTTTTATTACTGTTCGAAGAAGATATCTTTAAAATTACATTTGATTCTCCAGATAGTCCGGCAACTGTATCGGTAAGATTATAGGGGATTTTATACAAAACATCCATTAGCTCTTTGCGTGACATGCCCTGCTCATCATCGTGATTACCAAAAGTAACTACAAATGGAATTTTTGCTTTTACCAAAGGTTCCATTACTGCTTGGAATCCTTTATCTGCTGGTTTCGCATAAATAACATCTCCTGTAAAAACTACTAAATCAGGATTCTCGACATTTATGACCTCTTTGATCCGCTCAAGAGATATATCTGATTTGGGGTTATTATGTTTGTAGTGAACGTCGGTAAATTGTACGATTTTGAACTTTCCGTTTTGTCTAAATTTCAGTGGAGTATTTTGTGCAAAAGAAGTAATTGCTACAAAAAGAGAAGCTACTACACATGCTATCTTCTTATTCATGGTAATTTAAGTTAGTTGAGTGTTTCTATTGATCCCACAAAAATAGCACTAGTTTCTTTTTTTATGCAATTATACTAAATGTTGCTTAACATGAAATAAGGTATAGGTATAAAAAAAGCGTTCAACTCGATGAGTTGAACGCTAAGAGCGAAAGACGGGACTCGAACCCGCGACCCTAACCTTGGCAAGGTTATGCTCTACCAACTGAGCTACTTTCGCGATTGCGCTGCCGAGTAAAAACTCAACAGCTTTGCGGTATGGACGGGACTCGAACCCGCGACCCCCTGCGTGACAGGCAGGTATTCTAACCAGCTGAACTACCACACCGTTTGTTGGTCACAATCGGTATTCCCTGATTGCGTTGCAAAGGTAGTTATTATTTTTAAACTTGCAATACCTACATAGAATTATTTTTTGTTGAATTATTTCATACATTTGCAAAAATCATAATAATTAATGTCCAATGAAAAACAAACCAATTGATAAACAGACTGCTGACTGTATTATTGAAAAATACCATCTTCCTGACTTTGGAAAAGCAACGATTAGAGAAATTGTTGCTATATCGAATCAAATCGAAAAAGAGACAAATGTAGAATTTATTCACATGGAAATGGGCGTACCTGGACTTAAGGCTGCTCAAGTTGGTGTTGATGCTGAAGTGAATGCACTTAATAACGGGGTTGCTTCAATTTATCCAAATATCGATGGTATACCTGCGCTTAAAAGTGAGGCTTCTCGTTTTGTTAAAGCGTTTATAGATGTAGATATCTCACCAGATGGGTGTGTTCCGGTTGTAGGATCTATGCAAGGTACTTTCACTTCATTTCTTGTGTGTGGCCAATGTGATGAGAAAAAAGACACAATTTTATTTATTGACCCGGGATTCCCAGTACAAAAACAACAATTAGTCGTTTTAGGATATAAATATGAGTCTTTCGATGTATATGATTTTAGAGGCGACAAATTAAAAGAGAAACTAGAATCGTATCTTGCACAAGGTAATATTTCTGCAATTATCTATTCTAATCCGAATAATCCGGCATGGTTTTGCCTTACAGAGGAAGAGTTGAAAACAATAGGAACTCTTGCGACACAATATGATACAATAATTATTGAGGATCTTGCATATTTTGCAATGGATTTCAGAAAAGATCTAGGTACTCCGTTTCAAGCTCCGTTTCAACCATCGGTTGCTAAATACACAGATCACTACATCCTTCATATTTCTGGCTCTAAAGCATTCAGCTATGCTGGCCAACGTATTGGCGTAGCTGCTATCTCGGATAAATTATATCATAGAGCATATGCTAATCTTACAAAACGATATGGAGGTGGCACTTTTGGAACTATATATATCCATAGAGCTTTATATGCCATTTCATCCGGAACAAGTCATTCGGCACAATATGCGCTTGCTGCAATGTTCAAAGCAGCATCTGATGGAGAGTTCAATTTTATTGAAGAAGTGAAAGAATATGGAAAAAGAGCTCATAAAATGAAGGATATATTCATTAAGCATGGCTTTGAGATTGTTTATGACAAGGATATGAATGAACCAATTGCTGATGGTTTTTATTTCACGGTTAGCTATCCAGGAATGACAGGTGGTGAGCTAATGAAAGAACTGATATATTATGGTATCAGTGCAATCTCGTTGTCTACTACAGGAAGTAATCAAGAAGGACTGCGTGCTTGTACTTCGTTTATTAAAGATTACCAGTATGCAATTTTAGATGAAAGACTTTCGTTATTTGCTCAAAATCAGGCTAAATAAAGTCAACTTTAACAATTGTGTTTTGCATAAAACATTTGATTCATTTATATTGTCGCAGTAAAATAAAAAACCACTGCTTGACATGACTAATTTGGATAATCTTTTTAAAACAATTGAGAATGAGATTCATCCTCATAATGGGTCTCTTCTCATTTCAGAACCTCTTCTTCAAGATCATTATTTTGAAAGAGCTGTTATTTTATTAGTAGAACATGATGTGCACGGATCGTTAGGCTTTGTTTTAAATAAACGAACAAAGATTGTTTTAAATGATTTTCTTCCTTTTATTCCGAAGGATGAGAATATTCATCTTTATTTAGGTGGTCCTGTTGATCAGAGTAAATTATTTTTCATCCATGACCTTGGAGAAGAAATTATTCCTAATTGCTATGCTATTGGTAATGGTTTGTACTTTGATGGGGATTTTAATGCAATGAAAAAGTACATCGAAAACGGTGGTAAAGTAAATGGACACATCAAGTTTATCATGGGATACTCGGGTTGGAATAGTGGACAACTTGCCAACGAATTAAATGAACATGCATGGATTGTTTCAGAACCGCACAATCTCTCTGTTATCAATGCTGATGGTGATGATTTCTGGAAAGATGCTGTAATTAATCTTGGTGAACGATTTAAACATTGGATTAATTATCCAAAGAAACCGTTTATGAACTAAATATTTTCCCCAGATAAGATTTTCTTGTATTTTAACATACCAATAAACCTTATTTGGGGAAATTTGTATTAATATGAACTGAGATCGGAAGAGCGTCGTGTAGGGAAAGAGGGTACGTCCTGGTGTCGATCT
>CAMTPD010000253.1 GCA_947074265.1 uncultured Porphyromonadaceae bacterium | reverse complement strand
TTTCTCCGGAGTGACTGGAGTTCAGACGTGTGCTCTTCCGATCTGAGATGCACATTCGCTTTGGAGAAGTGATTACTCCGGAAGAGCAAGACCAGTATAAGGATGTAAAAGCTTTCGGGCAATTCTTGAAAGATAAAACATACGAATTAGCAGGTAAAAAGTATAAAAAGTAGTAGCAGCTCAAGTTTCGATTCTTTATTTCGAAAAATGATTTGTAGTTTTGTCATATTGAACTGAAAGATTTACAGGAAAACGGATATGGTAAATAAAGTTGATACAAAACAAGTAAAGCAACGCTTTGGCATTATTGGTAATAATGCTGCATTAGACAGAGCGATTGAAGTGGCGTTGCAGGTTGCGGCAACAGATCTTTCTGTTTTAATTACCGGTGAAAGTGGAGTAGGTAAAGAGACATTCCCGCAAATTATACATCAATATAGCGCACGCAAACATGGACAATATATTGCCGTAAACTGTGGCGCAATACCCGAAGGAACGATAGATTCTGAGCTTTTTGGTCATGAGAAAGGTTCTTTTACCGGAGCTTTATCGGATCGAAAGGGCTATTTTGAAGTAGCAGACGGAGGTACTATCTTTTTAGATGAAGTGGGAGAACTTCCGGTTCCTACGCAGGCACGTTTGTTACGTATTTTAGAGTCGGGAGAGTTTATCAAAGTGGGCTCTTCGAAGGTGTTGAAAACCAATGTCCGTATTGTAGCTGCTACCAACGTGAATATGTTGAAAGCGGTGAAAGCGGGTAAGTTTAAAGAAGATTTATATTACCGTCTCAATACGGTGCCTATTCAAGTGCCGCCTTTGCGCGATAGACGAGAAGATATAGTTTTGCTGTTTCGTAAGTTTGCCGCCGATTGTGCAGAGAAATATCGTATGCCTACGGTACGCTTGTATGACGATGCGAAAGAAGCATTGATGGCTTATCGTTGGCCTGGAAATGTGAGAGAATTGAAAAATCTTACGGAGCGAATCTCTGTTATTGAGCCAAATAGAGAAATTACAGCATTCGAGTTACGTAAATATTTACCGGAGGCCGAATCTACTCATTTGCCCGTTCTAGTTCCGAAACAGGAAGATCAAAAGATGTTTAACAACGAACGTGAGATTTTATATCAGGTTTTGTTTGACATGAAGAAAGACGTAAATGAGCTGAAAAAGCTTGTACACGAAATAATGTCGGGCAATGTAGCAGTTCCACAAGAACAAAGCTATACACCGGCTCCGACCAATATACATCACGCTCCGGCTGCAATTCATCCACAATCGATTCATCAGATTGAAGAGCCTGAAGACTATGTAGAAGAGTCTCTTTCTCTTGAAGATGTAGAAAAAGAAATGATCAAAAAAGCATTAGAACGCCATGGTGGAAAACGTAAAAATGCAGCAAATGATCTAAAGATCTCGGAACGAACTTTATATCGCAAAATTAAAGAATATAATCTCGACTAGTTACAATTAATATGAATAGATATATTTTGTGTTTGATCTCATTGGTAATCTTAGCTAGTTGCTCTATTTCCTACAAATTTAATGGAGCATCAATTGATTACACTAAGATTAAGACAATCACTATTAAAGAGTTTCCAAACCAGGCACCATTGGTATATCCACCATTGTCACAGATGTTTTCTGAGGCTTTGATCGATATCTTTACTACACAAACACGGTTGTCTTTTGTTCCAAACAACGGTGATATCGAACTCGAAGGTGAAATTGTGGGTTATGATTTAACGCCACAAAACGTACAAGCAGATGCTTATGCGGCAGTAACCCGTTTGACTGTAAAGGTGCGTGTACGATATACAAATCGAAACAATCCTGATCAAGATTTTGAACAAACGTTTTCAGCATATCGTGACTTCGATAGCTCGCAGTCGCTAGATTCGGTACAAGATGAATTGTTAAGAGAAATAGATAAAGAGCTTTGTGAGCTTATATATAACGCAACCGTTGGAAACTGGTAATAAGGCATTATGACAACCAATGAACTTTATGCTTTACTAAAGACTCCGTCTTTGCTTAATGCCAAAACACTATCTGAATTGAAGGAGCTTCTAGCGATGTTTCCATATTTTCAAGTAGTGAAAATGCTTTATTTGAAGAATTTGCATATACTGAATGACCCCTCTTTTGCAGATGAATTGAAGCGTTTGGCTGTTGGAATCACCGATCGACGTAAACTTTTTATGTTGATCGAAGGAAAGCGGTTTTTACAGTATCCTGAACTTTCACAACTGAATCAAAACGATCGTGAAGGTTTTTCTTTAATAGAAGACTTTCTTACGGCACGTAATGTACCGGAGGTAGATAGTTTGTCTCTCGAGAATCAAGCCCTCGCTGCTTCTGTGTCAAATGATTACCTGTATTGGAGCGGTGGGGATAATAAAGAGGAGAGTGCCTCAGCTGAAGTTGCAGATAATAAGATGCAACATCAAGATTTGATAGACTCTTTTATATCTACAGATGAGGCAAGTTTTAAGTTTTCATTTGAAGAGGATGAGAGTGAGGCAGACAGCTCTCAAATCGAGGAAGGACAGCAAGAGGATGTCTCAGAAAGTCAGGAGGATGACTTTTTTACCGAAACATTGGCTCGCATCTACATAAAACAGAAAAGATATGAAAAAGCACTGGAAATAATTAAAAAGCTAAGTTTGAAATATCCCGAAAAAAATGTTTACTTTGCAGACCAGATTCATTTCTTGGAGAAATTGATTATTAACAGTAAAAATAAGCTATAAAGATGTACGTATTTATCTCGATTCTGATTTTGATCATTGCGTTGTTGCTGATCTTAATTGTATTGGTACAAAATTCGAAAGGTGGAGGTTTGGCTTCGGGCTTCTCTTCTTCAAATCAAATTATGGGTGTTAGAAAGACTACAGATTTCTTGGAAAAAGCAACATGGACACTTTCTACACTTCTTATCGGACTTTGTATTTTGGCAGCAGCATTTGTTCCTCGTAGTAGCGCAAGTGTCGAGTCAGAAATGAAACAACAAATTAACTCTACAGCTGCGCCAAGCACTGCTTTGCCTAGCTTCGGAACTTCAGACGGAACACAACCTGAAGCACAGCAATCTACAGATGGAGCATCTGAAGATTCGACAAATAACTAAGAATATTTAGATTTACATCTATATTGTTAAAAGGCATCCGTAAAAAGGATGCCTTTTTTTATTGAAAAATATCAAACAAAACAATCTCGCCTGTTGTTTCTATTTTGTAAAGACGAAATTATGCGTATTCTTATAAAATATACCTTTAGATTTGCACTTGCCATACTGGTACTGTTACTTGTATTGCCATTTTGCTTGTATATCCCATTTGTGCAAGATTTTGCAAAAGAAAAAGCGGTAGGTTATTTAGAAACTACTACTCCTTATCATTATAATATAGAGAAAATACGAATCAAGTTTCCGCTACGATTCGCTCTTCAAAAACTTTTAATCACAGACGCTGCATCAGACACCGTATTATATACAGGAGAGCTACAGACACAAATAGCTTTGCTTCCTTTGTTGAAAACCTCTGTAGTGGTAAATGAACTAAAGCTAGATGAGGCATATGTAAACTATACAGACTCTGCACAAACGATGCTTCTCAACGGGCATTTGGGCGAGTTATATCTTACAGCTCACAGCATCAACTGGAGCCAGATGGATGCTATAATCCCGGAAGTTGTTCTTAAAGATGCTCAGATTAAATATGTTGGTTATAAGGCCGGAGAACAACCGGATACATCTGCGACTGTGCTTCCGGCATGGAATGTAGATATTAATAAACTAGGTCTTCTCGATGTTACTTTCGAGATGGATTACATACCATCTAATATTTCGATAAAGGCTCGTGTGCCAAAGATTGAGTTAACGAAAGGTTTAATCAATCTTGAAAAACAAGATATAGCTATCGGTACCGGTTATCTTGAAGGTTCGGA
>CAMTPD010000252.1 GCA_947074265.1 uncultured Porphyromonadaceae bacterium | reverse complement strand
TCTACACAAGGACGTACACTCTTTCCCTACACGACGCTCTTCCGATCTAAAATCATTAATTATTATAAACCGCGCAATCTTATGAAACAATTCTTTAAAATCATGTTTGCATCCGCATTCGGATTTGTGCTGGCTGCAATCCTATTTACAACCGTGATGGTCGTTGCTATTATAGGAATCGCATCTGCCGCTACATCCGAAACTGAGTTTGCACCGAAAAAGAACAGTGTACTTCGTCTTAAACTAAGCGGAACACTAAAAGACAATGCTTCCGAACAAAACTTTCTTGCCCAACTATTCGGTGAAACACAGCAAGAAACCGGTCTAAACGACATGCTCAAAGCAATTAAAAATGCAAAAGACAATTCGAATATTGCCGGGATCTATATTGATGCAGGCGCATGGGGTGCAGGATCGGCAAATGTAGAGTCGTTACGTAGAGCCTTGGCCGATTTTAAAGAATCGAATAAGTTCATCATTGCCTATGGCGACACCTATACGCGCAATGCTTATTACCTTGCATCCATGGCTGATAAAGTATACATGAATCCGCAGGGATCGCTACAACTTGAAGGTATCGCATCCAACAGTATGTTCTATACCGGTTTATTAAACAAACTGGGCGTGCAAATGCAAGTATTCAAAGTGGGTACTTACAAAGGAGCAGTAGAACCTTTTGTCCTCGAAAAATTGAGCGATGCAAACCGTGCGCAAATTCTTTCCTATAGCACCAATATCTGGGATTATATCATTGAAGGCATCGCGTCCGACAGAGGAATAAATCCAGAAGTAATTGTAGAGTATGCCAATACAGGCAGCTTTATGGGCCCACAAAACATTGCGATTCAAGCCGGACTTGTCGACGAATTGCTTTATCGTCCCGAAGTTGAAGACATGGTGAAGTTAATGGCCGGACAAACAGGAAATACGCTAAAGACAGTCTCTGTAGCAAAAACAAAGCTAATCAAACAAAGCGAGAAAACATATTCAGACAAGATTGCCATTTTATATGCTGAAGGTGAGATTGTAGAAAAGACAAGTGAGAATCCTTTAGATAACACCTCTGCCATTACAACAGACTACGTAAATGAGCTTGTCAAACTAAAGAACGATGAAAGCGTAAAAGCTGTAGTATTCAGAGTTAACTCACCGGGAGGTAGTGCTTACGTTTCGGAGCAAATATGGCGCCAGGTAGAAGAGTTGAAGAAAGTAAAACCAATCGTAGTTTCCATGGGCGACATGGCAGCTTCGGGCGGATACTATATTTCATGTGCTGCAAATAAAATTATAGCAGAACATAACACACTTACAGGATCAATTGGTATCTTTGGAATGTTTCCCGATGTACAAGGGCTATTAGATAAAGTCGGAATCACTACCGATGTTGTAAAAACAAATACTTTCTCTGACTTTGGCGACATGTCTCGTCCGATGAATGAGGCTGAGAAAGCAATCTTACAAAACTACATCAACAGAGGATACGATTTATTTACTACCCGCGTAGCCGAAGGTCGTGGTAAAACAATGGATGAAGTAAACCAAATAGCGCAAGGTCGCGTATGGACCGGTTCGCAAGCTTTAGGTATAGGACTTGTTGATGATTTGGGCGGTATTGATAAAGCGGTTGAAGAAGCAGCCAAACTTGCTAATTTGACAAACTACAATACAACTACTGTCAACACTGCAAAAGACTTCTTCATGCAGTTTATGGATAAGTCGATGGAAAGTATCAAACTCGGTATTGCCAAAGATATTTTGGGCGACGAATACCAGATATTCACCTTAAAGCATAGAATTAAAGCCAACGGATACATACAAGCCAGAGCGCCCTATGATATCAATCCGTTATAAACAGAAATGATAGAAGAAAAAGATCTCAAAATAATAAATGCACTACGCCCCCTCTCCGCTTTGTACGGACTGGGGGTTAGTTTGCGTAATAAGCTTTTCGATTGGGAAGTTCTCAAAGGACGAAAGTTTCCGATTCCCGTAATCTCAGTCGGAAACATTACCGTAGGCGGAACCGGAAAGACTCCTCACACCGAATACCTGATACGCTTACTCGCCGACAAATACAAATTGGCTGTGCTCAGTCGTGGCTATAAGCGAAAAAGCAAAGGCTTTGTACTTGCCGACGAAAACAGCAACAGTACACTCATCGGTGACGAACCGTTTCAGATGAAACGCAAATTTCCTTTTATTACCGTTGCGGTAGATAGCAACCGACAACGAGGCATTGACACACTATTGGCACTACCCGAAGAAAAACGCCCCGAAGTAATTTTACTCGACGATGCCTTTCAGCACCGTTACGTAACGCCTTCACTTTCGATTTTGCTCATTGACTCCAATCGCATTATCAATGAAGACTGTCTTCTTCCGGCAGGCAAACTTCGCGAATCTCCTACCGAGAAAAGACGTGCCGAGATCGTGATCCTTACCAAGTGTACCGATAAGCTTTTGCCGATCGACTACCGCATTTTGGATGAAAACCTCAAGCTCTACCCCTATCAATCGCTTTACTTCACAGGCATTCAATACGGCAATTTAATTCCCGTATTCCAAGAAGCAGGCACAGAAACATTGAATCCGAAAGACTTGAAACAAGGGACATCCATCTTGCTTGTATGTGGCATTGCCAATCCGGAACAAATACAACAGGAACTTTCAAAGTATAGCCGTCGTATCGAAACGCTCGACTTTCCCGATCATCATCACTTTGGAAAGAAAGACATGCTTCACATCAAAAAGCAATTTGATGCATTGGAAGGAGAAAACAAACTCATTGTTGTCACTGAAAAAGATGCCGTGCGCTTGATAGACTCGCCGCTTGTCGACGAAGAGCTGAAGCAGTCAATCTATTATTTGCCCATTGAGGTAGACTTCAGACAAAGCCAAGAAGACAACTTCAACAAGCAAATCATCAGTCACATCGAAAATTTTAAACGCAATAAAATTCTACAATAAACAAATAACTATGAGTACCAGAACAGAAATTGCTTCGTTAGGTGAATTCGGTTTAATCAAGCACCTTACAGAAAAAGTAGAATTAAAAAACCCTAGCACGATCAAAGGTATTGGCGACGACGCTGCCGTGCTCGAGTACAAAGACAAAGAGATTCTTGTAACAACAGATCTATTGCTCGAAGGAATTCACTTCGACTTGATGTACGTACCCATGAAACACTTGGGCTACAAGTCGGCCACTGTAAACTTCTCCGACATTTACGCAATGAACGGACAGCCTAAGCAAATGACCATGTCGATAGGTATCTCGAAACGTTTTAGTGTAGAGGATCTTGAAGAATTTTACCAAGGAGTAATGCTTGCCTGCGAGGTGTATGGCGTAGACCTTATCGGCGGAGACACAACAGCGTCACGCACGGGCCTTACCATCAGTGTAACTTGTATCGGCGAAGCAGACAAAGATAAAGTAGTATACCGCTCAGGTGCAAAACCAACCGACTTGATCTGCGTATCGGGCGACCTTGGCGCAGCATACATGGGCTTGCAACTATTGGAACGCGAGAAAAGCGTGTTTAATGGTGAAGCTGACTTTGCTCCCGACTTCTCCGGCAAAGAGTACCTACTCGAACGCCAATTGAAACCGGAAGCTCGCAAAGATATCGTTGAGCTACTTGCTCAGCACAACATTGTTCCTACCTCAATGATGGACGTTTCGGACGGACTATCTTCGGAATTGATGCACATTTGCAAGCAAAGCCACACAGGCTGTCGCATTTACGAAGACAGACTTCCGGTCGATTACCAAACAGCTATTCAGGCTGAGGAGTTCAACATGAACTTGATCACAGCTGCTCTTAATGGCGGTGAAGACTACGAGTTGTTGTTTACCGTTCCATTGGCAAAACACGACGAGATAGAGAAGATCAAAGGAATCAAGGTAATTGGTCACATGACAGATCGGAAGAGCACACGTCTGAACTC
>CAMTPD010000251.1 GCA_947074265.1 uncultured Porphyromonadaceae bacterium | reverse complement strand
GGGGCACTCCAGGGATAAAACCCAACGTTGATTAATAAGATGTTTGGAAAAAGAAGACCTAAAAGGGTCCAAATTGCAAAGGGAAAGGAAGAAGTAAAGACAGGAAGTGGTGGGAAATACCAGGCAGAAACAAACCAAGGTTCTTCTTTGGAAGCCTATTTTTATTTCGAAGTTCCGGAGTCGCAAGCAGTATGTCATTTCATGGGTGAAACCAATGAAACACGTCACATTTGGATGAGTAACGAGCAAGCAGTACTTTCGCCGGAATGGTCTATTCATTCGGCGGCAGCAACTTCAAATTATACCTTTATTTGGGCTATGGCAGGAGAGAATCTAGACTATAGCGATCAGGATTTCTGTAAAAATAACGAACTACGATGATACAACAATTATTCTCATTAGAAGGAAAAGTTGAATGGGTAACAGGTGCAACACACGGTATCGGAATGGGATTGGCCGTAGCATTAGGTAAAGCTGGTGCAAAAGTTATATACAACGCACGAGATCCTAATAAACTCGAACAAGCAGCAATTGATTATAAAGAAGCAGGTATCGAAGCCTATGGTTATCTGTTCGATGTAACAAAAGAAGCAGAGGTCGATACTGTTATAGCGCAAATAACCGAAGAGGTAGGTCCGATAGATATTTTAGTAAATAATGCAGGTATCATCAAGCGAATTCCTGCATTAGAAATGACAGCCGATGAGTTCAGACAAGTCGTTGATGTAGACCTTACGGCTCCTTTTATCGTCGCAAAAGCTGTAGCTCGCGGGATGATTGAGCGTCGCTCAGGTAAAATTATCAATATTTGTTCGATGATGAGCGAACTTGGTCGTAACACCGTTTCAGCATATGCTGCAGCAAAAGGAGGTCTTAAGATGCTGACAAGAAATCTGGCAACTGAATGGGCAAAATACAATGTACAAGTAAATGGTATTGGCCCCGGATATATTGCAACATCCCAAACTGCTCCAATTCGTGTAGACGGGCATCCGTTTAATGAATTCATCATTCGTCGTACTCCGGCTGAGCGTTGGGGTGAAGTTGAAGATCTTACCGGCTCGTGTATATTCTTAGCATCTAAAGCTTCAGATTTTGTAAACGGGCACGTGCTTTATGTAGACGGAGGCATTTTAGCTTCATTGGGAAAAGCTTCGCACGAAGCATAATAAAATAAGCAAATAGTATATGAAAAAGATTCTGCTGTTAGTTGCGTCGTGTGTATTGGTTGCATGCAGTAATAGCAATACGACAACGGTTTCGCTGACTAATCCGCTGATGATTGACCGAGTGGATGAAGTCGTAGAGATTCCTTTAAACGATTTAAGCAATAAAATAACTTTGCAAGAAGGAGAAAGTTATGTGGTTAAGAACGAAAAAGGCGAGGTAGTTCTTTCGCAAGTTTCGTTCGATTCTACAGGAGCTCCAGCTGCTTTGCTAATTCAAGCAACAGTTCCCGGTTCAAAAAGCATCACGTATACCATCGGAGCAGCTCCCGTAGAGCAAGGCCCGTCAAAAGTATATGGTCGTTTTGTTCCGGAACGGAAAGACGATTATACTTGGGAAAACGATAAAGTTGCATTTCGAGTATATGGTCCATCTCTTGAAAAAACAGGAGAGGTTAGCAATGGTATCGATATTTGGGTAAAGTGTACACCAAATCTTGTTATCGATAAATGGTATGAAAATGATCTTTCGGGCAAGGCATCCTATCATGCAAATCATGGAGAAGGTCTTGACTTTTATAAGGTCGGTCGCACTTTAGGAGCCGGAGCAATGGCACCTTTCGTCGGAGACTCTTTGCGATTGGGAAACAACTTTACAAGTTATAAAACGATTGATAACGGTCCGCTTCGTACGTCTGTCTTACTGCAATATGCCCCATACAAAGCTGCGAATATTGATGTGAAAGAAACGCGGTTTATTTCACTCGATGCAGGAAGTCATTTGAATAAGGTGATAACAACTTATGAATTTGATGGAGCAACCATTCCTGTAGCAGCCGGACTAATAACCCGTAAAGATGCAGGAAATACAGTGATCAATGCAGATAAAGGATACGCATTTTATGCAGAGCCCGCAGATGCAACAAACGGAGTGATTTATACCTCATTGGTTGCAGATTCACCAGTGAGAGACTTTACGACATCCGAAGATCACTTGTTGATGATTGGAGAAACACCCTCAAATTCGGGTTACTCTTATTATTGTGGCGGAGGTTGGAGTCAAGGAGGATATCCGACAGCTGCATCATGGCAAGCGTACCTCGATAGCTTTGCGCAACGCAAACAAGCTCCGATCGAAGTATCTATTCTATAAGTTAAGAGCATACACAACAATCTTGTTGGTAACTATAACCTAATTACCTTTTACACACCAGAGACAATAATCGGGATCGAGGCATAAGCTTCGGTTCCGGCTCGTGTCTTAATTAGAATTACCTTAAGAAGAATCATGAAAACATTTCTGACAATTGTTGCAGCAACAGCATTTTCGCTACAAGCATTCGCTGCAGATGCTACCAAAATAGCCTCCATGCAAATGGCCGAAGTTATTAGTTTAGGTTTAGATCGAGCAAAAGAACAATCCATACTAATGGCGGAAGCTTTGAAAGATAAACCGGGACGTTTACCAAAATCAACAGATAAAGAAGGCAAACTATCAACATCCGACTCTCGATGGTGGTGTAGTGGCTTCTTTCCAGGTGTGCTCTGGTATGTATACGAGGGTACGAATGAGCCCGAACTAAAAGAGTGGGCGCGCATGTACACAGCGCGTATCGAACGAGAGAAATACACAACCAACAATCACGACGTCGGCTTTATGCTTTATTGTAGCTTCGGTAACGGTCTGCGTTTGGGTGGTTACGATGCTTACAAAGAAGTTCTACTTACCGGTACCGAGTCCTTGAGTACCCGCTATAAAGACAATGTGGGAGCAATTCGCTCATGGGATTGGAATCAGAAAGTATGGCAGTATCCGGTAATCATCGACAATATGATGAATCTAGAGTTGATGATGTGGGCGGCAAAAGAGTCAGGCAATAAGCGTTTTGCTGAAATGGCAAAATCGCATGCCGACAAAACAATGAAGAATCACTTCCGCAACGATTATAGCTGCTATCATGTCGTTTCGTATGATACGATTACAGGTAAGCCGCACAAGAAACAAACATGGCAAGGTTTTGCCGATGAGTCGGCTTGGGCTCGCGGACAAGCATGGGCTCTTTACGGTTATATGATGATGTATCGTGAAACAGGCGAAAAACGCTATTTAAATCATGCAAAGAAGATAGCTGAATACATTATGAATCATCCCAATTTGCCGGAAGATAAGATTCCGTACTGGGACTTCAATGCACCTGAAATTCCGAACGAAGAGCGTGACGCTTCGGCCGGCGCCCTCATTGCTTCAGCCCTTATCGAGTTGAGTCAATATACAAAAGGTGATTTTTCGAAGCAATGTCTTGATGTTGCCGAAACGCAAGTAAGAGCTCTAACATCCGATGCCTATTTGGCAGAAGAAGGTACTAATGCAAACTTTATACTCAAGCATAGTGTTGGAGCAAAACCATTGAAATCAGAAGTAAATGTTCCGCTCACTTATGCTGATTACTATTATGTTGAAGCCCTTATTCGCTACAAAAACTTATTAGAACAATGAAAGCAATCGTAAAACAACTATTATTAGGAGCAGCATTGGTTTGTCAGCCATTGATCGCACTAGCCGACGGTGTATCTGATCGTCAGATATGGGTAGAAAGTTTAGTAAAGATATCAGATCCTGTTTTGGTGAATCTTAGCAACAATACGCTTCGTAAGAATATGCCATGCGAAAGCTTGGATAAAAACAGAGTAGGAGCAACCCACCTCGAAGCCGTAGGGCGTTTGTTGTGTGGTATTGCGCCTTGGCTCGAGCTTGGACCGGACAATACACCCGAAGGCAAGCTTCGAG
>CAMTPD010000250.1 GCA_947074265.1 uncultured Porphyromonadaceae bacterium | reverse complement strand
TGCACCATGCAAAGCCAACCGAAGTGATGATTCCCAATGATTCAAAAACCGAATACCTGCGTAGTCTTGTCGACGGGCTCGAAGTCGTTTATGCAACGCGCAAAGACGAATGCTGCGGCTTTGGCGGAACTTTTGCCATTTGGGACGTAGAGTGTTCGGGGCAAATGGGTATTGATAAGGTGAATGATTATGTACGCAACAATGCAGAGTATGTAACCTCGGCCGACTTCTCGTGTTTATTGCACCAAGATGCCATTGCCAAGAAAAACGGCATCGATATCAAAACTTGTTTCATTGCAGAGATATTAAACGGAGATCTATGAGCACAACAAAAGTAAATCAGGTGAAAAACGGCGCGAAATTCATAGCCGACACCGCCCATCGTGTAAGTCACGACACACATCTGTGGGAAGCAAGAATGCGAAGAGACAAAGTGGCACAAACCATTCCCGAGTGGGAAGAGATGCGTAACCTTGCTTCGCAAATCAAAAAACATACATTATCTAATCTCGATTATTACCTCGAGGAGTTTGAGAAGAATGCTACGGCAAACGGAATTCATGTACACTGGGCGCGCGATGCCGACGAACACAACCGCATTGTATTTGAGATATTCAAAGCACACAACGTAAAGGTTGTAACCAAAGGCAAGTCGATGCTAATGGACGAATGCGAGATGCGCGAATACCTCGAACCACGCGGCATAGAAGTATATGAGGCCGACTTGGGCGAACGCATTCAGCAACTCGACAACGAGCGGGCATCGCACATTGTAATGCCGGCAATACACAAGCTTCGGGGCGATGTAGCCAAGCTGTTTGCCAAGTATATGGATAGTGATCCCGACAACGACGATCCGCATTATCTCAACTCGATGATGCGCAAAGACATGCGCAAGAATTACATAAAGGTAGATGCCGGCATGAGCGGTGTAAACTTTGCTATTGCCGAAACCGGAGGCATTGTCGTATGTACCAACGAGGGCAATGCAGACATCAGTGCCAATGTGCCGCCATTGTATGTGGCAAGTATGGGTATCGAGAAGCTTATACCTCGCGAGAAAGATGTGCCACTTTTTGTAAGACTCTTATCGCGTAGTGCACTGGGCTTTCACATCACGCAATACACATCACACTATCACGGTCCGCGCGAAGGGCAAGAAATGCACATCGTGATTGTAGACAACGGACGTAGCGAACGCCTATCTACACCCGGATACTGGGAAGTGTTGAAGTGCATACGCTGCTCGGCTTGCCTCAATACCTGTCCGGTATATCGTCGAAGCGGCGGTCTAAGTTACGACGCACCATATATGGGACCTATCGGTATCGTACTCGAACCAAGTTACGACCTACACAGGTATGCCGAATTACCATACGCATGTACACACTGTGGCTCTTGCGGAAATGTGTGTCCGGTAAAAATACCGATCCCCGAATACGTGTTTAGATGGCGCAAGATCTTGGTAGAGAAAAAAGAAGATCAATTGTCGCACAGACTCGAAATGGCTGTTGGCGCAAAGGTTCTGGGGAAAGAGTATACACTCGAAGCTGCAGAGAAACTGGCTCTTTCGGCACTTCGTTACATGCCGCAAAGCTTGTTGAATTCGCATCTCAACCCATGGGCTATTAAGCATACCAATCCGGAGCCTCCGGAACAAACCTTCAGACAATGGTATAGAAAGCAAAACAAAGACAGCAAAAAGTAAAACAACTATGGCAGATACATTCAATGCTCCACGCACTGTGATTATGAGCAAAATAAAGAAAGGCAAACCACAACTCGAGTCATTGCCCGATGTGCCGATGTATTCTTATCCGGGTGATAAGCACGATTCGTTTAAGCAAAACTTGGTATCGTTCGATGGTGGATTCGAAGAGTTTGCATCACGTGAGGAAGCTATCAGTTTCCTCAATACGAAACTAGATAAGACAAAGAAGATCTTCTCTTCGGTAACTGATTATGATGGAACCATTCATCTTTCCGACTTTAAAACACCTCACGATGCTCATGTTGTAGATATCTGCGTAACCGAAGGCATCGTTGGTGTAGCCGAGACCGGATCTGTGTGGCTCACCAACAAGTCGTTGCAACTGGCTGCTGCCGCTCTGCTTTCGACAGATATGTTTGTTTTGCTCGACAAATCTAAGATAGAAGGAAGTATGCATGAGGCATATGCAGCTATCAACTTGCGCGAAACAACTTACGGAGCATTCTATACCGGTCCTTCAGCAACGGCAGATATCGAGGCGGTACATATTACCGGAGCGCAAGGCGAAATAAGTCTTACAGTCTTGCTATATTGAGAAATATCCCACAAATCAGTAGCATTGAATGGTTTTCGAATGTTTAATTTTATTATTTTTGCGTTAGATTTATTATCAACGACCAATTAAATAAGAAATGAACGTACGTAAACTGATTTTACTATCCTTATTCAGTGCTACTGTTTTATATACGAATGCGCAGAACAAAACCTATGAGCAAATCATCGAAATAGCGCAACAAGACAACCAGGTTATGAAGCATCTGGATGTGTTAACCAATCGTTTTGGCGGACGACCTATTGGCTCTGACGCTTATGATAATGCCGGCGATTGGGCCTTGTCGAAGTTTGCCGAGTGGGGTATAAAGGCGCAAAAAGAAGAAGCCGGTCAATTGCCGGTTGGCTTCAACCGCGGACCTTGGTTTGGTACGCTGTTGGCAGAAAACGGAATGAACCTGCACTTCGTAACACCATCGTATACTTCGGGCACAAAAGGACTTCAACGCGGACACGTCGTTATAGAGCCGAAAACCAAAAGCCAGTTTGACCAGATGAAAGGATGCCTCAATGGTGCCTGGGTATTAGTTACGGGCAATAGCACCGGTTGGCCTGTAGACTTTTCGGAAAAAGGAGACTCTCTCCGTGCGATCCTTATTGCCGAAAACGAAGAAATAGAGAAACAAAATCAAGCCATACGAAAAGAGAACAGAGAAAACGGTACCGACAATCCGCTACTTCCCTATAAAGATGCTCCGGCATTGTTTTACAAGGAGATGCGTGATGCCGGCATTTTAGGTATAATTCAATCTGCTAAAGTTCCGCTTACAGCTCTTTACGATCGCAATGTTGCTTTTGATCCGACGATGAACTTCGACAAGTTGCCTTCTACGCCAGATATTAAGCTTGACGAAGAGCAGTATGCGAAGATTTACAAAATGGCGAAAGAGCGCCGTTCGTTCGAGCTGGAGTTTGATATTCGCAACCATTTCAAGATGGGGCCGGTGAAGTATCACAACATCGTTGCCGTGATACCTGGAGCAAAGAAACCGGATGAGTATGTTTTACTAAGCGGACACCTCGATGCTTTCGACGTAGCAACGGGCGGAGTAGACGACGGTTCGGGTGTGACTCCCGTAATGGAAGCAGCGCGCTTGTTGGCTGCCGCAAAAGCAAAACCCGACAGAACAATTGTGTTTTGTCTCTTTGCCGGTGAAGAGTTTGGCTTGTTAGGAGCCAAGGCTTATACCGAAACTCATGAAGAACAACTTGGTAAGATTTCGAATCTATTCAATCGCGACGGAGGGCCAACGGTTCCCGTTGGTATAGATGTACCGCAAAACAGGGTGCAAGATTTCGAGAAAATAGCCGAACAAATACGCAAACTCAATCCCGATTTCCCTTTCAAGGTGGGCACGCTTACGCCTCGTCCGCAACCAAAGGGAATGGGCGGTACAGACGCTTCTGTCTTTGCCATGAAAGGAGTTCCTACGATGCATCTTATCACGGCCGACTCTAAAGGATATGATTTCAGTTATGGTGAGATCTGGCACACAGAGCGCGACTTATACAACAAAAGCATTCCCGAATATCAGGAACAAGCTGCTGCTGTGATGGCCATTATGGCATTAGGCGTTGCCAATCTAGACTCTCAAGTCAAAGGCAACGAAGTATATACACAAGAGTAATGAACAACCCCAATCGCAAT
>CAMTPD010000249.1 GCA_947074265.1 uncultured Porphyromonadaceae bacterium | reverse complement strand
GGGTCATTATTATTATGTCGATATTGAGACCTACGTTGCTTTTTGCCCGTTTAGGAAATATATATGTTATCTTAATGATCGTCACAACTCTTTGGCTGGGTGCTTTAGGTTTTGCAGATGACTACATTAAGGTTTTTAAAAAGGATAAAGAGGGTTTGCACGGTAAGTTTAAGATAATCGGCCAAGTAGGACTTGGTCTTATCGTCGGTGTGACCCTATACCTATCGCCTCAAGTTGTTATTCGTGAAAATACGGAGGTCATAAAAGATGATGTTGTGCATCATGCTACGTTTCACAGTGCAGATACGAAGTCTACAAAAACGACAATTCCATTCTTGAAGAATAACAACTTCGATTATGCAGAGTTGGTCAAAGTTGCCGGAGATTATCAAAAAGAAGCTGCATGGATCTTATTTGTTTTAGTAACAATCTTTATTGTTACTGCTGTATCAAACGGTGCAAACTTAACTGATGGGCTGGATGGATTAGCGACGGGTAGCTCTGCAATCATAGGAGTAGCCCTGGGTATACTGGCCTATATGTCGTCGCATATTCAATTTGCTTCTTACCTGAATATCATGTTTATACCTGGTGCTGAAGAACTGGTTGTTTTTGCGGCAGCATTTATCGGTGCTACTGTTGGATTCCTTTGGTATAATGCTTTCCCTGCACAAGTGTTTATGGGTGATACGGGTAGTCTTACCTTGGGTGGTATCATTGCTGTTTTTGCGATTATTATTCGCAAAGAGCTATTGATTCCTATTCTATGCGGAGTCTTTTTGGCAGAAAGCTTGTCGGTTATGATACAAGTTGCTTATTTTAAAATGACAAAACGAAAAACTGGAATAGGAAAACGTGTATTTAAGATGACACCTCTGCATCATCATTTTCAAAAGCCGGGAAATGCAGGTATTGAAGCTTTGATACAACGACCAATTCAGGTTATTCCAGAATCAAAGATTGTTGTTCGCTTTTGGTTGATCGGAATTATTTTAGCCGTATTGACCATCGTAACACTAAAAATGAGGTAAAAAACGAGGTGATATGAAACGAATTGTAGTGTTGGGTGCCGGAGAAAGTGGAGCCGGTGCAGCAGTTTTAGCCAAAGTAAAAGGGTATGATGTATTCGTATCTGACTTATCTGCTATTAAAGATAAATACAAGCTTTTGCTTGATCAATATAATATTGCTTGGGAGGAAAAACAGCATACAGAGGCTCTTATTCTCAATGCAACAGAAGTTGTCAAAAGTCCTGGTATTCCTGATAAAGCTCCAATGATCAAAGCGATCAAAGCAGCAGAAATTCCGATTATCTCCGAAATAGAGTTTGCAGGACGCTATACTTCTGCTAAAATGTTTTGTATTACCGGTAGTAACGGTAAAACAACAACGACAATGCTTTTATATCATATTCTCAAATCGGCAGATTACAATGTAGGACTAGCCGGTAATGTAGGCAATAGCCTTGCATTACAAGTAGCTACTGCCCACTTTGATTATTATGTTGTTGAGTTGAGTAGTTTTCAGCTCGACAATATGTACCAGTTTAAGGCAGACATCTCAATCTTATTAAATATTACCCCAGATCATCTGGCTAGATATGAGTATAAGATGCAAAATTACATTGACTCGAAAATGCGTATTACGCAGAATCAGACAGAAACTGATGCTTTCATATTTTGGAATGATGATCCGATATTACAAGTTGAAGTTCCTCAAATAAAATCGACTCCTAGTCTATATCCTTTTGCTGAAACAAAAGAGAAAAATGTATCATCGTTTGCAACCGAATTTGATTTTGAAATCAATGTGAATAATGCATCTTTTTCGATGCCTCGCAACGAACTTGCTTTGCGTGGCAAACATAACTTGTTCAATTCTCTAGCTGCTGCTACAGCTGCAAAAATAGCTGGTGTGGAGGATACTCAACTACGTATTGCTTTATCTAACTTCAACGGGGTAGAACATCGCCTCGAAAATGTAGGTATAGTAAATGGTATCGAATATATCAATGACTCTAAAGCTACCAATGTAAATTCATGTTGGTATGCTCTACAAAGCATGACAAAACCTGTAGTTCTTATTATAGGAGGAACGGACAAAGGAAATGATTATACGGAAATCGAATCATTGGTTCGAGACAAAGTAAAACACCTTGTGTTTATGGGTGTTGATAACACTAAACTTATTCAGTTCTTTGGCTCTATGGATATTCCATTCACAGAGACTTTCTCAATGAATGAGGCTATTAAAGAAGCTACAAAAGCTGCATATAGTGGAGATTGCGTATTGTTGTCTCCATGTTGCGCAAGCTTCGACTTATTTAAGAATTACGAAGATAGAGGTGAGCAGTTTAAAGCTTGCATCAAAAATCTATAAACAAATTAGATTATGGATTTAGCCAATAAATTATTCAAAGGAGACAGAGTTATCTGGATCATTTTCATGTTCTTATGCTTAGTCTCAATTATTGAGGTCTTTAGTGCAACCAGTACAATTGCATACCGCAATAGTTATTTCTGGGGTCCAATTGTTCGACATACAACTTTCCTTTTAATCGGATTTGCATGTGTATTGGTGCTTCACAACATTCCATATAAGTTTTTTAGAGGATTGGTGGCTATTTTACCTCTTTCCTTATTTTTGATTATGGCTGCAATGGTATTTGGTGAAAGTGTGAATGGTGCAAGTAGATGGCTTACAATATTTGGGGTATCTTTTCAACCATCTGAAATTGCTAAAATATCCCTTATCGGCTATGTTGCATTCATCCTAAGCAAACGTTCTAGCGACGACGAACATGACAAAACTTTTTATTGGCTAATCGGAGGAGTTCTTACGACATGTGCTTTTATCCTTATTGATAACTTCTCCACGGCATTTATGCTGTTCGTTGTTTGCTTCTTGATGATGTTTATTGGTATGATACCTATCAAACAACTACTTAAATTTGGTGGATCCTTAGCGGCTCTAGGGGCTTTAGCCCTTTTATTGCTGATGGTTTTGCCCGAGAATGCAGTAGCTGTTTTACCTCGTGCTGTAACTTGGAAAAATCGTATCGAATCTTTTACTGAAAAACATGAAACAGTTCTTACAGGTGAAGTCAAAATTATAGACGAGAACTTTCAGGTTTCTCATGCAAAAATAGCGATTGCCAGAGGGGGAGTCTTGGGACAGATGCCAGGACACGGACAACAACGAGACTATTTACCTCAGGCTTATTCTGACTTTATCTTTGCGATTATTATGGAAGAACTAGGATTACTTGGTGGTTTTACGGTTCTCTCATTATATGTCTTTTTATTGATCCGAGTAGGGTTAATTGCTCGCAAGTGTGAAACTCGTTTTCCGAAGTTATTAGTATTAGGATGCGGACTGCTCTTGGTATTACAAGCACTGACTAATATGTCTGTTGCTGTAAACTTAATTCCAGTAACAGGACAGCCATTACCTTTGATCAGTCGTGGTGGTACATCTACAATTATTACTTGCGTCTATTTTGGAATCATTCTAAGTGTAAGTAGATTTGCAGCTGGAATTGGAGACGAGGAAGATGAAATAGATGAAGAGTCTCAAGAAACGGAACTTTCACCTGTACTCGAAACTGTGGAACAACAAACAAGTGTTGAGAATGAAAAATTATAAAATGATTATAAGTGGTGGTGGTACAGGTGGACATATTTTCCCTGCTATCTCTATCGCAAATGCTTTTAAAAAGCGTTTTCCAAACTCTGAAATTTTATTTATCGGAGCCAATAACCGAATGGAGATGGAGAAAGTTCCTGCTGCTGGATATAAAATTATTGGTTTACCTATAAGTGGCTTTGACAGAGCAAATAAGATTAATAACATAAAGGTCCTTGCACGTTTGGTTAAAAGCCTATGGATTGCCTCTAAGCATATCAAGAAGTTTCGTCCTGATATAGCTGTCGGAGTTGGTGGCTATGCAAGTGGTCCGACTCTAAGAGTTGCCGGATGGATGGGAATACC
>CAMTPD010000248.1 GCA_947074265.1 uncultured Porphyromonadaceae bacterium | reverse complement strand
GTATTTATTACTTTATTATTCTATTTACTCAGTTCAGAAATAGATGTTTTACATAGCGTAAATTATTAATAATTTTAGTTGTTAGCCGTTTTACCATTCCCTGAAGAGAAGAAACAGGATATACGCAATAAGATCAAGAATTCTGTGCAAGGAGTATTTAAAAGCACAGGGAAAATTTTATTAGGCCATTGCTTTTTTACTTGGATTTGGTTCAGCTATTATTCCATTAAATACCTTTACTTGTATACATTCTTATCAGGAATACTTGCAATATTTCCTCTAATTTCCCCTTGGATGCTAGCTATAATTCCTTCTTTAACGCTTTATGCAATGTCTAATGGCTTAGGATTTATTTCTGTATCAATCTTTTTTATGGTCTACTTCCTCGCTATGAACTTAATAGATGGTTTCCTTTATGAAGCAAATGTAAGAGCATCTAGCTATCTTTATGGTCTAAGTGTAGCATTAGGTGTGTATTCGTTTGGAATTGAAGGATTTTTGTATGGCCCTCTCTTGGTTTGCGTGCTTCAGATTTTATATGATACCTTTGGGAAATATTAATAACAGATCTACATTTGATTATTGAATAATTTGGAACGCATACCGTGAGTAAGCGCTTGATCTTTGTGGTAGGTGGGCCTTACGGGTTTTCGCAAAAGGTGTACGATGCGGCCTCGGAGAAGATTTCACTTTCGAAGATGACGTTCTCGCATCAGATGATACGCATGATCTTTGTAGAGCAGTTGTATCGCGCCATGACGATCCTCAATAACGAACCTTATCATCACGAGTGATAGAAATAAAGAATCCCTGTTAAAGATTAGAATACTGATTGTATCGCTCTTTAACAGGGATTGTTGTATTGTATCGTGTATGTTATCGATGTGTTTTTTGTAGCAACCAGAAGTCGAGCAGTGTCATTGCTGCCATTGCTTCTACAATAGGTACTGCACGTGGCAAAACACATGGGTCGTGACGACCTTTTGCTTTGAGCATGGTATCGTTTCCTTCTGTATCTACGGTGTGTTGTTCCATAAGAATGGTAGCTACCGGCTTAAAGGCTACACGGAAATAAATGTCTTGTCCGTTGGAGATTCCGCCTTGTATTCCACCCGAATAATTGGTGCGAGTAGAAACGGCTCCGTTGTCGTTGTAAAAAACGTCGTTGCGTTCCGAGCCGCGATAAAGTGCACTTTCGAATCCGTCGCCGTATTCAAAACCTTTTACGGCATTGATGCTTAGCATCGCACTTCCCAATACGGCATGAAGTTTTTCAAATACAGGCTCGCCAAGACCTACCGGTACGCCTTGTGCTACACAAGTGATAATACCGCCGATGGTATCGCCTTTTGATTTAACATCTGCAATAAGGGTTTCCATCTCTTGCGCTTTTACCGGATCGGGACAACGTACTGCGTTTTGTTCGATTTGGGTGAAGTCGTATTCTTGATAAGGAGCTTCGAGTTTGATGTGCCCAACTTGTGAAGTATAAGCATTGATTACGATTCCTTCTTGTGCTAAGATTAGTTTGGCTATTGCACCTGCTACACAGCGAGCAATGGTTTCGCGGGCCGAAGATCTGCCTCCACCTCGGTGGTCGCGGATGCCATATTTGGTTTGATACGTATAGTCGGCGTGTGACGGACGATACAAATCTTTCATGTTGTCGTAGTCTGACGAATGCTGATTGTCGTTGCGAATCAGGAATCCGATTGGGGTACCGGTAGTTTTTCCATCGAATATACCGGATAAAAACTCCACTTTGTCTGCTTCTTTGCGTGGTGTCGTGATAGACGATTGGCCGGGACGGCGTCTGTCTAGCTCAGCTTGAATAAATTCCATGTCGAGTTTAACTCCGGCCGGACAGCCATCAATAACTCCACCAATACCTTGTCCGTGCGATTCGCCGAAAGAGGTTAATCTGTATATTCTACCGAATGTGTTCATTGTTGCAGATGCTAAGTGTTTGTACAAATAAAGTTTACTGTGTGGCTTTGCCAAAGGTGTGAGACCTCTGCTTTATATAAAAGAAAAGCCAATGCGAATATAATTGTTTAAATCATACCGCATCGGCTTTTTTTATAAAATCTTTACTGAAGAGTGAAGCATTAGTGACATCCGCAACCGCTACCGCAACTGCCTTCTGAGCAATCACCGTCGTTGTCGCCACAGCCACAGCTACCGCAACCGCCGCTCATTTGAGGCATCATTGCAGCTAACTCTTCTGCTGTTGGTTCGTGTACGTCGATAACTTCGCCTTTGAAGTGTAGTGTTTCACCAGCCAATGGGTGGTTGAAGTCCATTACTACTTTGCTATCATCAACAGATACTACAGAACCGTTAAGACGGTTGCCTGAAGCATCCATCATTGGTACTACGTTTCCTGGTTTGATAACCTCATCGTCGAATTTACCGTCTACGATAAACATATCTTTTGGAAGCTCAACTACGTGCTCTTCGTCGTATTCGCCGTATCCTTTGTCAGGAGAAATAGTGAAGTCGAACTTTTCGCCTACTTTCAAGCCTACTAGGTTCTTTTCGAAATCTTCAAGCATCTGACCGATACCAAAGATAAATGTAAGAGGAACTTCCGGAGTTGCTCTTTCCATCAATTCAACTTGCTCTCCTTCACCTACAGTCAAGTCATATATGACTGACACCATTTTATTTGCTGAAATATTCATCTCGTAATGTTTTATATTTAGGATACTTGCAAATATAGAGATTAATTGTTCATTCTTTCAACAGCTTCTCTTAAATTGTTCAAAGCTTTTTCAATAATTGCTTTCGGACAACCTACATTGAGACGCATAAAGCCTTCGCCGCCTTGCCCGAAGGTAGAGCCGTCGTTGAGTGCAAGTTTGGCCTCGTTGATCATAAAGTTGACAAGATCTTTCTGAGACATGTTTAGTTCTCTGCAGTCTAGCCAAATAAGGAATGATGCTTGTGGGCGTACAATCTTAAGCTGAGGAATGTGTGCGGCAAGGTATTCTTCAACGAAGTCTACGCTTTTAACAACATAATCCATCATTTGATTTAACCAATTATCTCCGTTTGAGTAAGCTGCTGTAGTACCTACATAGGCAAAAATATGCGCTTGGTTTAGTTCGCTAGACTCAAGGAAATAAAAGAATTGCTCGCGTAGCTCCGGATTAGGAACAATTGCAAAAGAGCTTACAATACCAGCGATGTTGAATGTTTTGCTTGGTGCCATGAAGGTGATGCTATTCATTTTAGCAGCTTCGCTTACGGCAGCATATGTATTGTGTGTGTATCCCGGGAATGCCATGTCTGCATGGATTTCGTCTGAGATAACAAGGATGTTATGCTTTTGACAAATATCGGCTAGTCGTGCCAAGGTTTCTTTATCCCAAACGATACCACCAGGGTTGTGCGGATTGCAAAGGATAAGAATTCGACACTTGTCGTCGATGATGCTTTCTAAATGATCAAGGTCCATTTTGTATTGACCATCGATAAGTTGAAGCGGGTTGTCTACGACTTCTCGTTTATGTAGTTCGGGAATATGACGGAAAGGAGGGTAAACAGGAGGTTGAATGATAACTTTATCGCCAGTGTTGCTAAAGCATTCGATTACAAAGGCGATACCTTTTACGATGCCGGGAATGAATGTAAGCCATTCTTTTTCTACTTCGAAATTGTGCTTGTTACGCACCCAATTGATAATGCTGTCTTGATAGTCTTTCGTTGCGAAAGGATAGCCGAATATCTCGTGACAACATCGTTCTTTTAATGCGTCAACGATGAAGTCTGGTGTGCAAAAGTCCATGTCTGCAATCCAAAGAGGAATGAGATCCTCGCGGCCGAAGCGCTCTTTAAGCAAGTCGGCTTTCATGCATCCTGAGTTTTGGCGACACACTACTTTGTCAAAGTTGTATTGTTTCATTGTGTAAGTGTTTTCTTGGTTGCAAAGGTAATTTCATTCGGATTAATTCGCAAATATTGTATAAAAAAGCAATCTGTTAATTGCAATCTGTAGATAAAGA
>CAMTPD010000247.1 GCA_947074265.1 uncultured Porphyromonadaceae bacterium | reverse complement strand
AGATCTACACCAGGACGTACACTCTTTCCCTACACGACGCTCTTCCGATCTCGTACGAAAACGATGCAGAAATGAGATAAACCCTAAACCGAACAAATAAATAAGAATATTCTACCATCAATTCAAAGAATCAGATATATAACGGAAACGTTGATATCTGTTTCTTTGCTTGAAAAAACAGAATACCATGAATACGAAAAATTTATTAGCAGCTGCTTTTTGCGCCTTGGCTTGCTCGTGCAGCACCCCTACTCCTAATCAGCAACTAGCTCAAACAATTCTCAACGACGCCAACCTACAACAAGTAGACAGCATGGCACGTGCCGTAATCAAAAGCGGTTTTAATGCCGGAAGCGGATACTCGCAAATCTGGGCACGCGATATGAATACCTTTATCGAAACAGCTTGTGAAGAGAGCGATCCGGCACAATTGCGCGAAGCAATCTTGCTTTTCTTTGCCCTGCAACAACCCAACAACGAGATGATAGACGGGTATGTCTTGAAGGAAGACTTTACTTGGTACGACGATACACCTTACTATTCGGATGCAGCACCAAAGCATGTCGCATTTAAGAATACGGTAGAGACCGATCAGGAAACATCGTTGATTCAGATTGTAGGGAAGTATGTAGCCAAAACGGGCGACCGCACGATCCTCGACGAGAAGGTGGCAGGTATTTCCGTACAAGACCGCATGAAGCTAATGGTGGAATACTTGCTGCGCGAACGCTATAGCCAGCCTCATGGTTTACTCTTCGGGGCAATGACTGCCGACTGGGGCGACGTACAACCCAACGATGACTTTGGTTGTGATATGAACGAGCTTTCAACACCGGCCATTGATGTTTACGACAATGCCATGTTTATCATTGCCCTCGATTACTTACAGCAACTGGCCGACAACGACGCCGACAAGGAGCGATGGAAAGCATTGAGCAAACAAACCTCAGACAACGTGCGCGCACATTTGTGGGATGCGGATCGTCAGAAGTTCAGAGCACACATCTACCTCGACAAGTCGCCTATTCCCGAAGGATTCAACGAGGAAGAAGTTCACTACCATGGCGGTACGGCCGTAGCGATTGAGGCAGGTTTGCTTTCGTACGATGAGATCGCGACGGTAAATAATCAAATGCTCGAAAACGTACGCTTATCGGGAATGCCAAGCATTGGCCTTACTCTTTACCCTGTTTATCCGGAAGGATTCTTTACCGGCGGCATGGCAAACGCATACGTTTATCAAAACGGTGGCGACTGGACTTGGTTTGGCGGCCGCATGATACAGCAGCTCGCTCGCAACGGATATACCCAAGAAGCTTACGACGAGATGCGACCAATGATAGACCGCGTAATTAAGAACGACGGCTTTTACGAGTGGTACGGACAAGGCAACGTACCGAGCGGCTCGGGACACTTTAAAGGATCGGCGGGCGTATTGGCGAAAGCAATCGAAATGCTCAACGAATGGGCCATGGCCAACAAAGCCGACTAACAAAAACAACTGCCGCTGTGCGCACTTCACACAGCGGCAATCAATACCTATCTGAAAAACAAGTATTACCTATGAAACACTGGATGAAATCGACATTACTTTGCATGGCGCTGGCTAGTTTGGCACCGTCGGTAATGGCGCAACAGCAGAAAGAAACCTTCGACATCGGAGACAAAACATTTGTTCTCAACGGCAAACCGATGGTGATCAAAGCTGCCGAGATTCACTACACCCGCATCCCTGCCGAATACTGGGAGCATCGTATCCAAATGTGTAAAGCACTTGGCATGAACACCATCTGCATCTACGCTTTCTGGAACATACATGAACAAGAACCGGGCAAGTTCGACTTTAAAGGACAAAACGACATCGCCCAATTCTGTAAGTTGGCACAAAAACACGGCATGTACATTATGCTTCGCCCCGGACCTTACGTATGTTCGGAATGGGAAATGGGGGGTTTACCTTGGTGGCTCCTCAAGAAAAAAGACATTGAAGTGCGTACCAACGATCCCTACTTCGTAGAGCGCACCCGCCTTTTCATGAATGAAATCGGAAAAGAGCTTGCACCGCTTCAAATTACCAAAGGCGGTAATATCATCATGGTACAAGTAGAGAACGAATATGGAGCTTACGCAACAGACAAGGAGTACATAGCAAACATTCGAGACATTGTACGCAATGCCGGATTCAACGACGTGCCTTTGTTTCAGTGCGATTGGAGCTCGACCTTCCAGCGCAACGGGCTCGATGATTTGTTGTGGACCATTAACTTCGGAACCGGAGCAAACATCGAACAGCAATTTAAGTCGCTACAAGAGGCTCGCCCCAATACCCCCCTTATGTGTAGTGAGTTCTGGAGTGGATGGTTCGACCACTGGGGACGCAAACACGAAACCCGTGATGCCGGCGTGATGGTATCGGGACTAAAGGATATGCTCGACCGCAACATCTCATTCTCGCTTTACATGACGCATGGCGGAACTACGTTTGGTCATTGGGGAGGCGCCAACAGTCCGCGCTACTCGGCCATGTGTAGTTCGTACGACTACGACGCTCCGATCAACGAAGCCGGACAAACAACTCCGAAATACTTCAAGGTGCGTGAGCTGCTAGGCGGTTACCTCGACGAGGGGCAACAACTAGCCGACATTCCGGCACAAATACCGGTAATCACGATTCCTACGTTTGAAGTAACGGAAATTGCTCCGCTTTTCGAGAACTTGCCAAAGGCACATCAATCGGAAACCATCAAGCCTATGGAAGACTTTAACCAAGGCTGGGGATCAATCTTGTATAGTACGACGTTGCCAAACGTGCAAGAAGGAACTACACTTATCATCAACGAAGTGCACGACTGGGCACAAGTATTTGTAAACGGTAAGTTGCTGGGACGTCTCGACCGCCGTCGCGAGGAAAATACCGTGAAGCTTCCGGCTTTGCCGCAAGGGGCCAAACTGGATATTCTTGTAGAGGCAATGGGACGTGTCAACTTTGACCGCGCCATCCACGACCGCAAGGGAATTACCGAAAGCGTAAAGCTTGCTTCGGAAACTACCACGACCGACCTCAAGAACTGGCAGGTGTATAGCTTCCCGGTAAACTATGAATTTGTAAAAGACAAGAAGTTCCGCAAAGGAAAGAAAATAGACGGACCGGCGTATTACAAAACGACTTTCAACGTAGACAAACCGGGCTACGTATTTCTTGATATGGAATCATGGGGTAAAGGTATGGTATGGGTAAACGGAAAGTCTATCGGCCGCTTCTGGGAAATCGGTCCGCAACAAACGTTGTTCATGCCGGGTTGTTGGCTCAAGAAAGGAAAGAATGAGATCATTGTGCTCGACCTCAAAGGGCCGGAGCAGGCTACGATTGCCGGTCTTGACCAACCCATCTTGGATCAACTGCGTCAGGAAGCTCCGCTCACCAACCGCAAAGACGGCGAAACGTTGCAACTCTCAGGCGAGCAACCTGTCTACACCGGAAGCTTTGCTGCCGGAAACGGATGGCAAGAAGTGCGCTTTGACCAGCCGATACCTGCACGCTATTTCTGCCTCGAAGCCCTAAACGCGCAAGATGGTAAAGACCGCGCTGCAATGGCTGAGTTATATTTGCTCGACGAGCAAGGCAAACCGCTTTCGCGCCAAAACTGGAAAATCTCCTATGCCAACAGTGAAGAAACCTACGGCGGCAACTTCACCGCAGATAAGGTATTCGACCTTCAGGAGTCTACCTACTGGCAAACGGGCGGAAAGGAAAAGTATCCGCACCAGATCGTGGTAGACACCAACGCGGATACTAAAATATCGGGATTCAGATATTTGCCGCGTGCCGAAGCCGGCGCACCGGGCATGATCAAGGATTTCCGCATCTTCGTAAAAAGTGCTCCTTTTCAATACTAATTGATCAGGTAAAAACAATACAACGTATCCATAACGTTAAGTTCAATTTTAAATCGCTATTGTTTTTTTCATTACAACAAAAAGAGAGGGTAATTGCTTCGTGCAGTTACCCTTTTC
>CAMTPD010000246.1 GCA_947074265.1 uncultured Porphyromonadaceae bacterium | reverse complement strand
CCAGTCCGGAGCAATAAGTAGACTCTTCGGAGACTGTGAAACAAAACGTTCAACTGTAAACTCAGGATTAAGAAGTTCTATGAAATCAATAGCAAGATCAATATACTCATCTACTGTAAATAGTCGAAAGTCTTTCGGATCCTCATCAAATTCTTTTGCCATACGCGTAAAACGAATCAGTTGAAGTTGATGAAGTTTTACCGTTGTAAGCGGCAGCTTCGAAATGCGTCGGGCATGATCCAGAATCTCTTCTGTTGTTTCGCCGGGAAGTCCGAGTATCAAGTGTGCTCCAGTCAAAATACCACGAGCGGCAGTTCGCTTGATCGTCTCTTCAGACTCTGCATACGAATGACCTCGGTTGATGCGCTCTAATGTTGCGTCAAGCGTACTTTCTACACCATACTCCACCATTACGAAAGTGCGTTTAGATAAATCTTGTAAGTAGTCGAGTAAGACATCAGGCATACAGTCGGGACGAGTTCCTATAATCAAACCTACAACATCGGGATGTGACAAAGCCTCTTCATATTTCTTTTTTAAAGCTTCAAAATCACCATATGTATTTGTGTAGGCCTGGAAATAGGCCAGATATTTCATCTCGGGATATTTCCGAGCGAAGAATGCAATTCCTTCATTCAATTGTTGTGTTACACCTTTCTCTGTGTGGCAATAATCGGGGCTAAATGTTTGATTATTACAGAATGTGCAACCACCCAATCCCTTGCTTCCATCGCGATTGGGACAAGTAAAACCGGCGTTTATAGAAATCTTTTGCACCTTAAAAGGGAAATGATTTTTCAAGAAATCGCCAAAGTCGTTGTATCTCTTTTCTTTTTTCACGTTGCAAAATTAATAAAACATATTTCTTCGTGATCGAATTATATTAAATTTGCATTCAATCTAAATATGTTTGATCATGAAGAAGATCTTTTTGTCGTTTATTGCATTGTTATCCTTGCAAAACATTACTTCACAAAACGGAACAAAGCCGTTGCAACTGAAGCAGATTGTGAATGGTGAATTTTCACAAAAGTCGGTAGGAGAGATGCGTTCACTTCCCGATGGTATACACTATACAGCAATGAATCCTGCGCGTACAATGATTATTAAGTATGCATATAAAACAGGGGAACCGGTAGATACATTGTTCAACGTGAAAAAAGCCAGAGAGTGCTCGTTTGATAAGTTCGATGGATACGAAATTAATTCAACAGAACATCGTATTCTTTTATGGAAAGATACAGAATCAATTTACCGTCGTTCTACATTAGCACAATACTACGATTACGATGTACGCCGTAATATGGTAAGCAAACTGACCGAAAATGAGACCAAACAAACAGCACCTCTTTTCTCTCCTGATGGACGAATGTGTGCATTTGTTGTAGATAATAATATTTGGATCAAGAAGTTTGATTACAATACCGAGATACAAATTACGAAAGATGGTGCGGTAAATCAGCTTCTAAATGGTACAACCGACTGGGTGTATGAAGAAGAGTTCGGAACTACACGATTGATGTCGTGGTCTGAAGACAGTAAGATTCTTGCATACGTTAAAACAGACGAATCACAAGTTCCTACCTTCTGCATGCAAATGTTTGAACATCGAGTAGACCCAACTTTGGCTTGTTTCAAATATCCATATGCCGGACAAACCAACTCAACCGTATCGGTTCATGCATATAACTTAGAGTCGAAAGATACGAAAGCATTGAATGTTCCGTTAGATGAAGATGGATACATTCCACAAATCAAGTTTACAAAAAATCCTGAGCAATTGGCCGTGATGACATTAAATCGCGATCAAAATAAGTTTCAGATGTATTATGTAAATCCTAAGTCGGCCGTTTCCAAAATGGTTCTTCAAGAAACAAGCGATACTTACATTGATTCAGAAAATCTATACACAATCGAATTTTACGACGACTGTTTTACCTATGTAAGCGAAAAAGACGGATGGTCTCATGTATACCTTTATTCTCCAACGGGCGTACTCTTGCGTCAGGCAACCAAAGGTAAATGGGATGTAACTCGATTGATTGGCTATGACCCTAAATTGAAAACCGTATATTACGAAGCAGCAGATAAGCATGCCTTCCGTCGTTCGGTAATGAAAACAGATGCCAAAGGAGTGACAACAACCCTTTCTCCCAAAGAAGGTATGAATAGTGCTGAGTTTAGCGCAAACTTCATGTATTACGTAAATAAATTCTCAAATGTAAATACTCCGCTAGAAGTAACGCTTTACGATGCAAAAGCAAAGCCTGTACGTGTATTGCAAGACAATGAAGAATTGAAAGCAAAACTAGCTCAATACAGATATCCAACGAAAGAATTTATCAAGATCTCTACAGCTTCGGGGCAAGAACTAAACGCTTGGATGATTAAGCCGCTAAATTTTGATCCGAACACGAAATATCCGGTATTGATGACACAGTATAGCGGACCAAACTCTCAGCAAGTATTAGACCGTTATGGCTTCGATTGGGATTACTACTTAGGGTCGAACGGATATGTAGTTGTGTGTGTAGATGGTCGTGGTACAGGTGCTCGTGGCGAAAGCTTCCGTAAATGTACGTATATGAAACTAGGACTTCTTGAAGCTACAGACCAAGTTGAGGCGGCACAAGCCTTGGGCAAAATGTCATTTGTCGATGAAAGTCGTATGGCTATTTGGGGCTGGAGCTTTGGCGGATATAATACGTTGATGAGTTTAACTATTGGAGAAGGTACTTTCAAAACAGGTATGGCGGTTGCACCCGTTACCGACTGGAGATTTTACGACAGTGTATATACCGAACGTTTCATGCGTACTCCAAAACAAAATGAAGATGGTTACAATATAACATCGCCATTGAAGAGAGCTTCAGAGCTGCAAGGTAACTTATTATTGGTACACGGTACAGCTGATGACAATGTACATTATCTGAATACACTTGAATACGCAGAAGCACTTGTACAAGCAAACAAGCAATTCGATATGCAAATCTATACAGATAAGAATCATAGTATCTACGGTGGAAATACACGTTTTCATCTATATACTAGATTATATAACTTCTTGCAAGACAAATTGTAATGAACAAACGATTGAAAAAACCCGACTGGCTTAAAATAAAGCTGGGAAATAATGAACAATTCACTGCGACTTCTCATTTGATGGAGTCGCAGTGTTTACATACGATCTGCAAAAGTGGCAAGTGCCCCAATATGGGCGAATGCTGGAGTCGAGGAACAGCAACCTTTATGATTGCCGGCGACATTTGTACAAGATCTTGTAAGTTTTGCAACACAAAAACAGGTAAACCTCTCCCTCTTAATCCTGATGAACCTCGCATATTGGCAGAAACAATAAAGACAATGCAGCTTAAGCATGCTGTAATTACTTCGGTCGATAGAGATGATTTACCAGATATGGGTGCTAGACATTGGGTAGAAACAATACAAGCAATTCGATCTACAACACCTGAAACGACAATAGAAGTTCTAATACCAGACTTTCAAGGAAAAGCAGACTTAATTCAACAAGTTATAGATGCTAAGCCTAATGTGATTTCACATAACATGGAAACTGTAAAAAGACTTTCACCATTGATACGCAGTGCTGCTCGATATGATATTAGTCTATCGGTTATAAAGCAAATTGCCGACAGTGGAATTGTTGCTAAATCTGGCATTATGTTAGGGCTTGGAGAAAAACAAGAAGAAATCGAAGAGGTAATGGATGATCTATTGTCTGTAGGGTGTTCCGTACTTACAATTGGGCAATATCTACAACCTTCGAGAAAGAATATTGAGGTTTACGAATATATTACGTTAGAAAAGTTTAGTTCACTACAACAAATAGCACAAGAAAAAGGTTTTAAACTATTGGAAAGTGGTCCTCTTGTTCGCTCGTCATATCATGCGGAGAAACATGTCGCACCCCTTAATTTATATGTGTAGTATTTTTATATGATGACCTTTACGTATGGATGACAAATATCTTTTGAAGTGGTACTTAATAAATCCCGGTT
>CAMTPD010000245.1 GCA_947074265.1 uncultured Porphyromonadaceae bacterium | reverse complement strand
ATCGCCCCAAACTCCGGTTTCTTTATTGCGGGTTTTAAGAATTGTCTTTTCTCCAAAATGATCTGCTTTGCGCAAGATCATCTCGGCAAAATGGTAATAAGCCATAGCTTTGTTCTTTATGAATTACTGAACAAATGTAAGCTTTTTCGGAGATATACTTTACTAAGAAGGCGATAATTTACACAAAATCGCAAATTCTGTGCATATTCGCATTTAATTTACATGCTTGTAATCCTGCAAAATAGCTTATTTCGACACATTTTCAAACATCAAATACGCGTGTGTATCTGTTTGTATGATAGATATTTTTTGTACGTTTGAATAAAAAGCTACTACTATGATAGAAAGAGATGCTCTATATTACGATGCAATCGACTTGCTAAAGGCATTGATTGCAATACCTTCACTTAGTCGTGAAGAAACAAACGCTGCTGATTATTTAGTCACCTTTCTTGAAAAGAAGGGTTGTAAGGTATATCGAAAGGGAAACAACGTATGGTCTTATTCTGACGAATACAACCCGAAGAAACCGACTATTTTGCTCAATTCTCATATAGATACGGTAAAACCGGCTGCAAGTTGGACCAAAGATCCCTATGCTCCAATTGAAGAAGACGATAAGTTATACGGATTGGGAAGTAACGATGCCGGAGCAAGTGTGGTTTCTTTACTGCATGCCTTTTTATACTTGAAGCAACGTAAACAACCTTATAATCTGATCTTTCTTGCTTCGGCTGAAGAAGAGGTTTCGGGTACGAATGGAATAGAAAGTGTGATTCCCGACTTGGCACATGTACGCTTTGCTGTAGTAGGCGAACCCACTAAAATGCAACCGGCTGTTGCAGAAAAAGGATTGATGGTACTCGATTGCATTGCAAAAGGAAAGTCAGGACATGCTGCTCGCAACGAAGGTGTGAATGCGATTACGGAAGCAATACAAGATATTCAATGGTTCAATTCATACGAGTTTGCAGAGGTGAGCACACTACTCGGCCCTGTAAAGATGACGGTAACGATGATTCATGCAGGTACACAACACAATGTAATACCGGATCGTTGTGAATTTACGGTAGACATACGTAGTAACGAGTATTATTCGAATCAAGAATTGTATAACATCATTGGCAAACATGTAAAGGCGGAGATCAAAGCACGTTCGTTCCGTCTCAACTCTTCTCGTACGCCCGACGAGCATCCATTTGTAGAGAGAGCTGAAATGTTGGGACTTGTTCCTTTCGGTTCGCCAACTCTTTCAGATCAGGCATTGATGCCTTTCCCTTCTGTCAAGATTGGTCCGGGCGATTCGTCTCGTTCTCATACAGCTGATGAGTATATCAAACCATCAGAAATAAGAGAGGCTATCGACTTGTATATTAAACTACTCGATGGCTTAATTATCGAATAATAGGTTATCTGTATCAAGATAAAAAAGGGAACTTCGAATGGTCGAAGTTCCCTTTTTCTGTTTATCGTTTTACCCATTGCAATGGGTTTAATTTATCTTTTTCTTTTCGCACTTCAAAGTGAAGAACTGTACTGTTACCATCTTCTGTATCGGTAAAAATCTTACCTAGTGCTTGCCCGGTGGATACCTTATCTCCTTTCTTCACGTATACTGAGCTTAAGTTCGAATATACTGTAAGGTAATTACCATGACGCACAATGATCGAATTATTATAGCCCGGTACAACAAACACACTCGTAACTTCTCCTTTGAATACAGTGCGGGCTTCGGCTCCCGGAGATACCCTTACATCAATACCATTGTTGTTGGTTACTACGTGTTTTAGCTCTTGGTGACGTTGCTCTCCAAAATAGCTGATTACCGTATATCGACCAGATACCGGGAAAGGTAATTGTCCTCGATTCTTTGCAAAGTCGCCGGATAGTCTGCGCTCATCTACAGTCATGGCATAACCACCTTTCGACTCAGCTTGTCGCGTAGGCGTTTCTACTGCTACTTTTTCTTGTTTATTTTCGGCAGCTTTCTTTCTATTGCGCTCGGCTTCGCGACGTGCTTCTTCTTCGGCACGTGCAATCTCCTCGGCTATCAAGCGTTCGATTTGATTATTAAGTCCTTGTGCTTCTCTTCGTTTTTTCTTTAACTCTTCGTTTAGCTCTTTCTCTTTTTTCTTGAGCTCTTGTACCTCTTCTTTCTTATCGTTTTCTTCGCTTTGAAGTTTCTGACTTTCAACTTCCCGGCTCTTCAACAGGCTTCTTTTTTCAGCTTGCACCTTCTCTAGCTCTTGCTTTTTGCGAGCTACTTGCTCTCTACTTTCGATAATAAGCAAAGCCTGACGTTTCTGCCAATCTGCATATTCTTTTAGATAACGCAAGCGTCGATACGATTGCGCAAAGTTATCTGCAGATAATATAAAGAGGAGTTTATCTTGCGTGGTTCTTTTTTGATACATCGAACGCATCGATTTGGCATAGTTGCCTTTCTTCTCATCGTGCTCTTTGCTCAAACGAGCAATGTCTCGATTCATATCACTTATTTGCTCATCGATTGCCGATATTTCTTCTCCCAACACATTGATCACTTTCTTTCGCGATGCAATCTGATTGGTGATTAAGCTGATACGACTCAGCATAGAACGTGTACTTTTCTTCGTTTCCTTTAGTAGTTGATTGGTATTCTCAATTTCTGCAAGGGTCGCTTTACGTATACGCTCTAGCTCTCTAATCTTTCTATTCGATTGCGAATAGGTGACTACAGAAACCAGAATACACAGGATTAGAAAAACAATGCGCTTCATTGAACCGATAATGATTTTATTAAAAGAATGAATGAAATCTCTTTGTAGCTTTTAGGTATCGAAAAGTGCATTGCTTGCTCTTTATCGATCTCTATTTTTGCAAAGTTAAAGCGAAATTCGCCTTTTTGTTCTTCACGTTGGGTTATTGTTGCTTGCATTTGATAAGGGAAGCTTGTCTCTGACAGTTTCTCAAACTTATCGTAACGCCAATATATTGAACTCTTCTCTTTGCTATCACTGATACGAGTAGACGCTAAATAGCCCAAACGATCTACCGAAAACTGATAGTTTGCTCCGCCATTATCACTCATACGTAGCAATGCTCTTCGATCATCTTGCACAAATCGCATTTGCTCAAGTTCGCGTGTAGAGATCTGAGTTTTGCCTGGATAGAAAAGCGTATTTGTCAACAACGACTGTAGGTTGTAGAAATCAAACTCGAAAGAGATTGCAAATACAGTACGTAGGTACTCGATGCCTGATTTAGCATATACCTTATTGATACGATCAAGCATACGTATCGAATCGGGTGTGATTTCTATGCGTGCTGCTTCTATACCGAGCATGGGTTGAATGGAGAATTGGATACACTGATCCTTTTGCATCTTAAGCTGTACTTTAGAAGAAAGTTGCGTTTTCCCCAATGCAATATCGGCTTGTATTCGTGCCGATAGCGTTTCGTATTGCAATGTGCGCTGCTGAATCTCTGCTATAAGTTCAGCTTTCTCCATTTTGGGTAAATACATCTCTTTACTACTTTCTTTATGGCTTTTACAACCGCTCACAAGTAGTACTAAAATCAGAAATATCGAAATATACAGGCTACGTTTCATTGTTTTACATCAGGTGTTTCTTTCGGTTCTTCGATGTATTCACCTTTAGCAATCTTTTCATCGAGCGTTTTCGATTCTTTACCTAGCTCTTTTGCTTTTTCCCATTGCTTCACCGCAGCTTCTTTATCGCCTAGCATATACAAGATGTCTCCATAATGTTCGACGATCTCACTGCTATTTTCCCCTCCTTTGTCAAGGGCTTGCTGGATGTACAATTTTGCCAATGTATACTTTTTCAGTCTGAAAAATACCCAAGCATACGTATCTAAGTAAGTGCTATTGTCTGGCTCAAGCTTGATACATTGCCCACTCATACGTTCTGCGCGAGCAAGATCTTTATCTGCTAAAGTAAGGAAGTAGCTATAGTTGTTAAGCACAACCACATTATTTAGATCGGAAGAGCGTCGTGTAGGGAAAGAGTGTACGCCCTGGTGTAGA
>CAMTPD010000244.1 GCA_947074265.1 uncultured Porphyromonadaceae bacterium | reverse complement strand
AGGTATATAAGGATGGAGAGCGGTTTTTTGTGATAGTTAGCGTTTTTATGATGGGAAAGGGAGATAGATATAACAAGCCGATGCATGAAAAAGACTACGAGTTGCGTAGAAATTCATGTCGGAAATTCACGATAGATCAATATCTGCAATCAGAAACTGATCCGAATCACATAATAAAAGCCGGAGGTGCGCGAAGCGAATGTGCACGAGGAATCCATGCACAATACAACGAAGCATCGGGTGCGATGGCATATCGAACCTCGTTGTTGTGTAGTATAGTCAATAAATCTGGCAAAAGCTGGTCGAAAAGAATCGCTGTTACCAAGAATGGAAAATCGTTATCAATTAGGTTTTGATGCGAAAGAATGTGCTCGTCTTGATTCTTCTTTAGCGAATAAGTCAGCTTATTAGGACAGCTGTCTGAGCAAGGGAAATGCGCATCTTTATCATCCGTATGTCGTTGATCTTGGCAATGTGTGCCTGCCGCCAACGTATCATCTCTGTGATGGTGATGAGGTATAACAATCGTGGTCAGCAAAAGAATGCCAACAAATGAAAGAAGCCATTTTATGAATCTACTACGTTTCATTGTCTCGATTGTGTACCTGAATTATTCTCCGAAAATAGTTTTTATCGGCTTCAAATTCAAGAAAAGAAATAATTAAAGAGCTATTTTATTCAAAGTTAACAGTCTTTTCTACTCTTTGAATACGAATACCAGTTAACGAATAAACTAGATAGAGTGGATGATAACTAAGTCGTAATTGGTACTGCGGCCCGATTTTTCATCTTTGCATAAGATCCCTTTGGCGATAAGATCTTGGATGTCGCGCAAAGCTGTGTCTGATGAGCATTTTGTTATTTTTGCCCATTTAGATGAGGTAAGCTTTCCGTCAAAACCGTCGAGCAAACGATTCAGCATTTTGTGTTGTCGGTCGTTGAGAGTCGTATTGCGATGAGTATCCCAAAATCTAAATTTCGTCAAGATTGAATCAAGAGTGCCTTCAGTTGCTTCAAGCGCACGTTTTAGGCATTCGAGATACCAAACGATCCACTGTGTTAAATCACCACTCCCTCGTTGTGTTTGTTCCAAGACTTTGTAATAGGTCTTGCGATCTTCTAATATTTGGCTTGACATACTATAAAAGCGTTGCGAACTGCCATCACTGCGGGCCAACAACATATCGGCTATTGCACGGGCAATGCGTCCGTTACCGTCATCAAAAGGGTGTATCGTAACAAACCAAAAGTGGGCAATGGCAGACTTCAATACCGGATCAAGATTACTCGACTGATTAATCCATTTCAAAAACTCGTGCATTTCTTTGGAAAGATTGCTTGGATGTGGTGCTTGATAATGAACTTTTTCATGTCCCATCGCACCAGAGACAACTTCCATTTCTCCTGTTCGATACAGACCTACTTCAATACGATACATACCACTCCAACCGGTAGGGAATAGGGCAGCATGCCAGCCAAAAAGTCTTTCCTCGGTAAGTTCGCTTGCAAAGTTTTGCGTAGCATCCAACATCATTTCTACAACACCGTCAACGTTTCGTGAAGACTGAACAAGGTTTTGTTTGTCAAAACCCAATCTTCGGGCAATGGACGATCGCACTTGTTCTTTATCTAAATGCTCTCCTTCTATCTCAGTTGATTTAAGAACATCCAGCGTTAGCGTTGTAAGCATGGCCTCTTCTCGAAGAGAAAAACCAAGACTTTCCATTCTGCCTACAAGTCGCCCTTGCATGTTACGAACTGTAGCAAGCAGTGATAATATGTCGTCGTGATTGTATCGAAACAAGTGCCAATTCGAATGCTGGTGTATAAACATAGCCGTAGTATTTGCGGTAAATATACGTTCTATTTACCGCAAACTGAAATAATCGCCGCAAAATGTGCGGCGATTAGATTGTTTATTCACCGCATCGTGGAGGTCAAATGATCGTCTTATTCTGGGAATACGTCTTTGAAGTCGATTTTTCGATGACTTGTATGTACGGTTCCCAATATACCTACTCCGCCATTGATATTGTTGAAGTGGTATTTCGGCTCGGCAAAGCCAAAGTCGGTAAGGCTACCGGTTATAGACTCGTCTTCAACATTCAATATTCCCGTCAAGTATTTATAATAAGACTCGGATAAGGCATATAGATAAAAATCTCTTGATAGTTCCTTTATGAGATTCGGAGAAGTAGACTTTACGATGTCTCGAATAGTCATCGTGTAGGTTTTGCCGTTGATCAAATCATCTGTAAATGTACGTCCGCCTTTACCCTCAATTAAATTGTCGGAGGCAGAACCGTCAATGATTGATTGTTGGGCAATGAAAACAGGATCTCTCGAGTAATCGATCATGTCTAAAGTAAAGGGAGCATTGTCTATACGTATGCAATAGAAGTTTTGTTTGGCAGCATCATCTGTAAACGTAATAGAGTACGTGATTATGTGTTTATAACCATACCCCATGCTTCCGTCCGGTTTAACAATCGTGGTTAGTGGATCGTCTGTTGTAATATATGATATTTTGATATCTTCGATCGGAACCAGTATAGGAAGAACATCTTCTGCCCAAGCTGTACCTAACGACGTGTTTGCGACAATCTTGATATGATCACCGGTATTTGGGGGGTAAGTTGATGTGTATATTCCTTTGTTTACCAAATTGGTGTCCGGAGTCCATTTCATCTTTTCATAAAAGGTTTGATTGACATACAGATCAACATCGGCATCGTTGATCCCGATGTTCGACTTATCAGGATCGGGATAAAAAACCGTACGACTCACACTAGCCATCACAATGGTATCGGGCGAAACAACACTGTTTAATACAACCTTCGGATCGGGGCGGTACTTCTCCAGATTTAGGTCGGCATAGCAAGAAGACAAACAGCACAAGATTGCGCAAAGTGAAAAATATAGTTCTTTCTTCATCTCTTTAGAATTTATACGTGTAAGAAACAGAAGGAATAATCGGGAATATAGACAATGTTTGGAACTTTGGTGGTACCGGCTTTCCCGAGATAGTTTGCTTTATGGTACTCTTTTGTATAACGATCGGGTTCATTCGGCTGTATGCATTGTAGATGCTAATATTCCAAATTCCCATTCGCCCGTTCTTTTGTGGTCGATAGATGTTCATCCCAAGATCGAGACGATGGTATGCCGGTAGTCGAACATTGTTTTTCGAATCGTAATAGTCTACACCCCAGCCGTCTTTGTATGGCGGGGAAGGTGCGATAAATGGCGGAAACCCGGCGGAAGGCAAGTCTTGATAGTTCTCGAGTGAAAGCGTCACACGATTACCGGTCATATATGTCCATCCGCAATTGATGTCTATATTGGAATTGATCGAGTAAGACAGCGCAATGTTTAGTTTATGCCTGTTGTCGTACTTCGAAGGGAAGTCTCGTCCTTGATTAATTTCAGCAAAGTGGCGGTTTGTCCACATCAAGCCATAGCCGACAAAGCCTTTGAGTCGACCTATATTTTTCTCCGCCATAAAGTCTACACCGTAGGCCGTACCGGAACCGGAAGTTAACTTGCTGTCCCAATGAGTTGATGACGGAAGCAAATTATATCCGTCTTTATACTCAAGGAGATTGTTCATCCACTTGTAGTAACCTTCTACCGAAAATGTATAGTTATTGTTCTGAGAGTAATACAATCCCATAGAAACCTGATCACTAATCAACGGTTTAAACTTTTCATTGATTGGCATCCAAAAGTCGGTAGGCAAACTAATGTAACTGTCGCTAACCTGTTGCACAAACTGACTCATACGAGCATAACCGGCTTTTATACTTAATTGAGGAGAAAGACTCACACGGGCCGAAAGCCTTGGTTCGACTGTAAAATACGTTTTATTTCTCACGGCGAAACCATTCAGGCGGATACCGGCATTCACTTTAAAGGCAGACGAAAACGCAATATCATCATCGACATATACACTAAATTCGTTTCCCCGAAGCGTTTGATTGGAGTAGATCGAATCCGTTTGTATTCCCGGGTTGGAGCTGATATTTCGTATCTTCTCC
>CAMTPD010000243.1 GCA_947074265.1 uncultured Porphyromonadaceae bacterium | reverse complement strand
GATGTTGATGTCATATTTTGTGCAACATCAACACCAGACCATATTTTCCCTAGCACCGCGTCTTTAGTGGCCGAACAAAACGGAATCAAAAACGCTTTTGCTTTCGACTTGGGAGCTGCATGTTCGGGTTTTCTTTACGCGCTAGAAGTTGCGAACAACTTTGTTAAGTCTGGACGTTATAAAAAAGTTATCGTTGTATCAGGCGATAAAATGTCATCTATTACAAACTATGAAGACAGAACTACTTGCCCATTGTTTGGAGATGCATGTGGAGCAGTTTTGATTGAACCAACTGAAGAAGAAGTTGGTATTATGGATGTGATATTACGTACCGACGGTGTTGGTTATCCACATTTACATATGGTTGCTGGAGGTTCTGCTCATCCGGCATCACATGATACTGTTGATAACAGACAGCACTGTGTATACCAAGAAGGTCGTGTTGTATTTAAATACGCTGTTTCAAACATGGCTGATGTGTCGGCTGAGATTATGGAACGTAATGGCCTTACTCATGAAGATATTTCATGGTTTGTACCACACCAGGCAAACCTACGTATCATTGATGCTGCGGCTCAACGTATGGGCTTATCTCACGACAAAGTAATGATCAATATTGATCGCTACGGTAATACAAGTGCCGGTACAATTCCTGTTTGCTTATGGGAATGGGAAGAAAAACTTAAAAAAGGAGATAATATCATATTAGCTGCTTTTGGCGCCGGCTTTACATGGGGTGCAATTTATTTAAAGTGGGGATATGACGGAAAACAAGCATAAATCCGGATTTGTCAATATTGTAGGAAACCCTAATGTTGGTAAGTCCACTCTTATGAATGCCTTGGTAGGTGAGAAGGTTTCGATTATTACATCGAAAGCTCAAACTACAAGACATCGTATTATTGGTATTGTGAATACAGACGAGATGCAAATCGTTTATTCAGATACTCCAGGGGTGTTAAAACCCAATTACAAACTTCAGGAGTCGATGCTTAACTTCTCCGAATCTGCATTGGGTGATGCTGACGTGCTATTGTACGTTACCGATGTAGTCGAGAAAATCGACAAAAATGAAAAGTTCCTTCAAAAGGTTGCTCGCGTTGAGTGTCCTGTTATTTTGATCATCAATAAGATCGACCTAACAGATCAAGCAAACCTGGAGAAACTAGTTGCAGAGTGGCACGAGGTTCTGCCTAACGCAGAAATTGTACCTATCTCAGCAATTAACAAGTTTAATGTTGCTTACATTAAACAACGCGTAGAAGAGCTTATTCCAGATAGTCCTCCTTATTTTGAGAAGGACGCATTGACTGATAAGCCAGCTCGTTTTTTTGTTAAAGAGATTATCAGAGAAAAAATACTTCTTTACTATCAAAAAGAAATTCCATATTCTGTTGAAGTAATTGTGAAAGAGTTTAAAGAAGCTGAAAGTCTAATTACAATCAAAGCATTGATTATTGCAGAGCGCGATTCTCAAAAAGGGATTGTAATCGGTCATAAAGGACAAGCTTTGAAAAAGGTAGGGGCAATGGCTCGTAAAGATATCGAGCGATTCTTTGATAAGAAAGTATTTTTGGAAATGTATGTCAAGGTTGAAAAAGATTGGAGAAATCGAGACAACCTGTTGAAACGATACGGTTATCAACTTGACTAAACGCTGTACTTGAGTATACATCAGTGTACTTTTAATGTTTAATTACAGAACAATGAGGATAGCTTGCGTATCAAGTTATCATTGCCAATACAGAAATTAAAAATGGGAAATATTGTTGCTATAGTAGGAAGACCCAATGTAGGTAAGTCTACATTGTTTAATCGACTTACTCAGTCACGTCAGGCCATTGTAAACGATGAGTCGGGTACAACTCGTGACAGACAATACGGTAAGGTAGAATGGCTCAATAAAGAGTTTTCAATCATTGATACCGGAGGCTGGGTTGTAAACTCAGAAGACGTCTTTGAGGAAGAGATCAACAAACAGGTGAAAATCGCAATGGATGAAGCAGATGTTGTTTTGTTCGTTGTTGATGTTATGAATGGTATCACCGACCTAGACTTGCACGTTGCACAAATCTTGCGTCGTTGCGAAAAACCGGTTATTGTTGTAGCTAATAAGGCAGACAACTTCGATCTACACTATCAATCGGCAGAGTTTTATAGCTTTGGATTGGGCGATCCATGTTGCGTTTCTGCAATCAATGGTTCATGTACCGGAGATTTGCTAGACGAAATCGTTGCTAAGTTGCCGGAAAATGTTGTAGACGAAACAGATGAAGAACTTCCACGTATTGCGATCGTAGGTCGTCCTAATGCAGGAAAATCTTCGTTGGTGAACGCCTTTATCGGAGAGGATCGTAATATCGTTACCGATATTGCCGGAACAACTAGAGACTCTATCTATACAAAATACGATAAGTTTGGATTGAACTTTTACCTTGTAGATACTGCAGGTATCCGTAAAAAAGGAAAAGTACATGAAGATCTTGAATATTATTCAGTAATCCGTTCGATCCGTGCTATCGAGAATGCAGACGTTTGTGTCTTGATGATCGATGCAACCAGAGGTATCGAAAGTCAGGATTTGAATATCTTCTCTTTGATTCAGAAAAACAAAAAAGGTCTTGTTGTTTGTGTAAACAAATGGGACTTGGTTGAAGATAAAAACGATAAGGTAATTAAGACTTTCGAAAATGCAATTCGTGAACGTTTGGCACCTTTCAAAGACTTCCCTATCTTGTTTATCTCTGCTTTGACAAAACAAAGAATCTTGAAGGTGTTGGAAACAGCTAAGGATGTTTACGAAACAAGAAGTACTAAGATCCCAACAAACAAATTGAATGAGATCATGCTTCCGATTATCGAGAACTATCCACCACCAGCAAACAAAGGGAGATATATCAAGATCAAATACATTACCCAGCTGCCGAATACAAAGATTCCAACCTTTGTATTCTTTGCCAACCTGCCACAGTGGGTGAAAGAGCCTTACAGACGTTTTCTTGAAAACAAACTAAGAGAACACTGGAATCTTTCGGGTACACCGATTAATATCTTTATTCGCGAGAAATAGTTGAAAAGGGAGAAACGAAAGTTTCTCCCTTTTTTCGTTTAAAAAGCATGCATAGTTATTTTAAAAACCTAGTTTAGTTTTTACAAAAACCTTACTAGGTTTTTCTCTAAACCATGTATACTTTTTTTTGTAAGGCTTTATCGATATAACTAAAGGTTGAGTTGAACTTTTGCTTCTGAAATTTAGGTTCAGTTATAGCTGAATTAAGTACTACATCTTTATATTTGTACAAAAGAACAGACAATAATTATGATCGAATATATCAAAGGTGATATCACCGAAATTACTCCAACCGACCTTGTACTCGAAACAAATGGTATCGGTTATGCCATTCATATCTCTTTAAATACCTACAGTGCTCTGAATGGAAAGAGCAATGGAAAGCTTTACATTTATGAAGTAATACGCGAGGATACACACGAGTTGTACGGTTTTGCTGAAAAAGAAGAGCGCACGGTATTCTTAGCTTTGATCTCTGTATCGGGCGTAGGATCAAACACAGCGCGAATGATTCTTTCTTCCTACAACCCAAATGAATTGCAAACGATTATAGCATCGGAGAAAGTAGATGCATTGAAAGCTGTAAAAGGTATTGGCTTGAAGACAGCACAACGTATTATCATCGATCTGAAAGATAAGCTGAAATTGACAGCAGCTGCGGCACAATTGGATATTGCATTACCTGCTGCAGATCAAACGGCCGATGAAGCAGTATCTGCACTTATCATGCTTGGTTTTGCTAAGCCGGCTTCTCAGAAAGCTGTTACAGCAATACTGAAAGCAACACCAACTCTCACAGTAGAACAAGTTATCAAAACAGCATTACGGATGCTTTAAACATCCGTTGCTGACCTTAAATGTATATACCGAAAAACAACCATACTAATCCTTTACTTATCACGCTTGTATTTATACTTATCTCAGATCGGAAGAGCACACGTCTGAACTCCAGTCACTCCGGAGAATCT
>CAMTPD010000242.1 GCA_947074265.1 uncultured Porphyromonadaceae bacterium | reverse complement strand
TTGGGTACACTGGTTTGTGTTACCGGAGTTTCAGGGAGTGGGAAAAGTACATTAATTAATCGTACGCTACAACCAATTTTAAGTTAATACTTTTATCGATCATTGCAAGATCCTATGGAGTATGATCGTATTGAAGGTTTAGAGCATATTGATAAAGTTGTAAATGTCGACCAATCACCAATCGGACGTACCCCGCGTTCTAACCCTGCGACTTATACAGGTGTTTTTTCAGATATACGCAATCTCTTTGTAGGTCTTCCCGAAGCAAAGATTAGAGGGTATAAACCAGGACGTTTTTCTTTTAATGTTGCAGGTGGACGTTGTGAAACTTGTAAAGGAAATGGTTATAAAACTATTGAGATGAACTTCCTTCCGGATGTTCTTGTACCTTGTGAAGATTGTCATGGGAAACGTTACAATAGAGAAACCCTCGAAGTGCGCTATAGAGGTAAATCAATAGCAGATGTTCTTGATATGACAATTAATATGGCTGTAGAGTTTTTCGAAAACATTCCGTCCATTTACAACAAGGTAAAAGTTTTGCAAGATGTTGGACTTGGCTATATTAAACTCGGACAACCTTCAACCACGCTTTCTGGTGGTGAAAGTCAACGTGTAAAACTAGCAACAGAACTAGCAAAGCGTGACACAGGAAAGACTCTTTATATTCTAGATGAACCAACTACTGGTTTGCACTTTGAAGATATTCGAGTATTGCTTGGTGTTTTAAATCGATTAGTGGATAAGGGAAATACAGTTATTGTTATTGAGCACAATTTAGATGTAATTAAATGTGCCGATTACATCATAGATATGGGGCCTGAAGGAGGTAAAGGCGGCGGTCGTTTACTTTGTGAGGGAATACCTGAAAAAGTAGCAAAGAATAAAGAAAGCTTTACAGCTCAGTTCCTAAAAGAAGAGCTCAAACTTGCTCGAGAACTGAAGCGTAAGCAAAAGAAACAAGAAAAAAATAAAGAATAAAACAATCACGTAGAAGCTAAGTATGCCAAAATAATGGATATACTTAGCTTTTACGATTTATACATTAATCATTCAAAGATGCAAAAACAAAAGATCAAAGACGTAGTTTTTGACTTCGGTGGTGTAATAATGGAACTAGACCGTAGTCAGGCCGTAAAGAAATTTATCGAAATCGGAATTGACAATGCCGAAGATCTTATCGGACTTTATCATCAACAAGGTGTATTTCTTGAAGTAGAAGATGGAACTATAGATAGAGAAGGGTTTTATGCTAAAATGCGTGAGATCTGTGGAAAAGATATCCCAAGTGAGAAGATGGATGAAGGCTGGTTAGCTTTTATTACAGATACACCGCAATATAAGTTGGATTTTATCAATGAGTTGCGCAGTAAGTATAAAGTATCAATGTTGAGCAATACGAATCCGATTATCATGGGGTGGGCAAAGTCTGAAGAGTTTACCGAAGCAGGTAAACCTGTTGACGAATACTTTGATGAGCTTTATCTTTCGTACGAAATGAAAGTGGTAAAGCCATCGAGAAAAATCTTCGAAATGATGATTGAGCAATCTGGTATGAATCCTAGTGAAACTCTATTTCTTGATGATGGAGCAGGTAATATTGCAATAGCAAAAGAGATGGGCTTCCACACATATCAGCCAGCAAATGGAGAAGATTGGCGTCATGTTTTCGAACATTATACCAGTGAATAACAACAACGAATATCGTATATCACCACAAAAGTCAGATCTTAATGATTTACTTTTGTGGTGTTTTTTTTCTGAATATATTTAAGTTTAATAATTTGTTTAGAGTAAAGAGTAAAAAGTATGTATAAATTTTTAGGATGTTTTTTTAGATGAATCAATGATAAGTTTTATTTTAGTGAGCTGCAGTTTCATTTTTGTATATGGTTGACTGTTAGCTTGTATGGTTTGTTGTGTGCTTTGTTTTTATCAATGTGAGATGGCGTTTTTTTAGGTAAATATGTACAAATATCAGTAATTCAAGATTGTAGATAAGTATTATTTAGTGATGTTTTTTTGAATTGTGTTTTTTAGATTTGTAAATAATGTATGGAATATATTTTATCAGTAAGTTATATTCATTATTGTCTAATCCAGTAGTGTTGAATTAATGAGGTATGCTCATTAAGAAAAATAAGAAGAATGGTATTTGAAAAATTATTAATTACGAAACAAAAGTTTAGAGCGGTTGATGAAAAGGGCATAAATATATTTCTGGCTAATCTTGAAGCCTTGAGTTGTGTAGAGCAAGTAACAAAATTACTGTTCGATCATAAATCAAAAGAAGTATATGTTTATAATTATGATCCATCGTTGTTTAATCTTATGGGTTCGGAACGAAATAGCTTATCTCCAGAAATAATTCAAAAACTTCGTACGGTTGAAGAACTACCCTTAACAAACAAATTCTTTGAGATTATCAATAAATCTTTTATTGACAAAGCGAACGAATTTGATCGTACATATTTCTTTTCTATTGATTTTGTGTGTAATGAAGGAGCTGAAGATCAGTTCTCTTTATCTCTTAAAATATTGCCATATTTATATACTTCGGACAAAAAACTTCAAAATACGCTGTGCTTTTTTGAGCAGAGTAACCATGTCGGTAAACCTAAATTGAGACTGCATAATGTAAAAAAACAGCAGGTTCTTGTTTATACTACTTCAACTGGACGTTTTATCGACGAAGAGCGAACGGTTCTTAATCAAACAGAGATCGAAGTGTTGAGAAGATCGGGAGAAGGAGAGAAAGAACAGTTTATCGCAGAAGCTCTTGATATGCCATTAGGAAACTTAAAGCGTATCAAAACAAGCATATTTGAGAAACTAAAAGTGCGTTCTATATCAGAAGCTATTTTTGTAGCATATAAGCAAGGTCTTTTTTAATTTTTAAAAATAAGTAAATGGATTTTGAGTTCACTCCCTTATCAGTATTTGAGAAACATTCATCTTTTGATTTTCTAACTCAAGAAGAATGGGAATGGTATTTGTCAGAATTTGTGCGAAGAGGACGTATTTATTCAGAGTCTCGTAATCGAAGCTTTATGGTTGTTAGTATAAAAAACTCAGTGCCTTTATTTATATCAAGACAGGTTATAGATGAACTAGGGTATACAGCACAAGAGTTGAGAGATGATCAAGAATATTTTTTATGTAATATAACTCACACTGAAGATCTTATTTTCTTCCAAAATCTAGAGGAGCATATAAAGCCAATTATGCAAAAATTTGGATCAGATCGAAGGCTGATCGACCTTTGTTTACAGTTTACAGTACGTTATCGTTGTAAAGATCAGAACTATTTACAATTCGATTGCAATATGTATCCAATGGCAATGCTAAATGGTCGTTCTACTTTTGCCCTAGTTTCGATGCGAAAATTAGATTCAATAAAACCTGCGACATTCCATATCTATTTTATGAATGAGAATATTCGATACATCTATTCTTCAAGACAGAAAAAACTTGTATTGGAAGAAAAAGTAATGCTTAAGCCAATTGAATTAGAAATATTAGAATATGTAGCAAAAGGCGTACGTGAACAGAATATATCGAAAAAGATGAATGTTGATATAAATACAATAAAATACTACAAGAAGAATATCATGAAGAAGCTATCTGTACATAGCATGCCGCAGGCTGTTTATTACGCCTTGAAAAAAAATATAATTTAAAGTATTTCTAATAATAGATACCGATACTTATTGTTTATAATCGCAAAAACTTTCTAATAAAAAATGATTATAAAATGGATTTCGAATTCTCACCATTATCAAAAATAGAAAAGCATCCGTCATTTGAACATTTAACACAAGAGGAGTGGGAATGGTATTTGTCAGAATTTGTGCGAAGAGGACGTATCTATTCACAGTCCCGAAACAAAAGTTTTTTAGTTGTAAATATGACAAACTCAATACCTCTGTTCGTCTCCAAACAAATGATTGAATCATTGGGGTATACAGCAGAAGATTTTAGAAAAGAGCAAGGTCTTTTTCTTTATAATATAATGCATCCAGATGATGCCACATTTTTTCAAAATATAGG
>CAMTPD010000241.1 GCA_947074265.1 uncultured Porphyromonadaceae bacterium | reverse complement strand
TTTCCTCGCTAAAATATAATTTATCTATCTTTGTTATCAAACACAACGTTCTCAATCATGAATAAAACACTATACTTTGCGCTCTATGCACTTATAACATCTAGTACATATGCACAAATACAATGGCACAATCCTGCAACTGAAAAGGAAGTCGTCATTAACGGAAACAGTTTTTTGCCCAATGAAGCTAATACTTATCTTCGCATTCAGCCATCCGAGCAATACAATCTACGTGATGCAGTATGGCATTTATCGCAAAATACAGCTGGTCTTTATATCAATTTTATTACCAACTCTCCTGAAATAAAGATTCGATATCAAGTCAATGGAGGTCTATCCATGCCTCATATGCCAGCCACAGGCGTTAGTGGAGTGGATCTGTATATGAGAGATTGCAATGGCAAGCAAATATGGTGTACCGGAAAATACTCTTTTAATGATACGATAACTTACAATTATCCTACTATCGAATATGCTAATACACACAATCAGGGAAACGAATACACTCTTTTCCTTCCTCTATACAATGGTGTAAAATGGCTAGAGATAGGAACAGCCGACTCATCTTATTTTACATTTGAAACTCGAAACAATCAACAACCAATTATAGTATATGGCACATCAATAGCTCAAGGAGCTTGTGCTTCACGTCCAGGAATGGCTTGGAGTAATATTTTACAACGACAACTTGATATACCAATCATCAATTTAGGATTTTCAGGCAATGCTTTTCTTGAGAAAGCAGTATTGGACATCATCAATACTATAGATGCGAGGTTAATAATACTCGACAACCTCCCAAATCTTATTGACAAGAAAGAGTTATCAATAGATTCTCTTGTCCAAACTAGTATAGCCAGCATAAGAGCAAAAAACAATACTCCTATTCTCTTCGTCGATCATGCCGGATATCCTGATCAGCTATATTCTTCGACTCGAAATGAAGAGGTCAAAAACATCAATAAACAACAATATGCAGCTTATCTCAAAGTCAAAGAGAAATACGATAATATTTATTATTTATCAAAGCAAGATATAAATATGAGCAACGACGGCACTGTCGACGGGGTACACCCCTCTGATCTTGGCATGGTTGAATATGCTAATGCATATAACAAAACCATTCGCTCAATTCTCAATTTGAAACATGGAGAACTCAAAACAACCCAAGCATGCAGGCAACGACGAGAACCGGGACTTTATGAATGGAACGAACGTTATGAAAACACATTAAGTACAATAAAAGAAAAAACTCCGGAAACAATAATTATAGGAAACTCTATCCTTCATTATTGGAATGGAATACCCTCTGCACCAATTACAACTGATACAATTGGCTGGGAAGATGCATTTGGTGACAAAATTGTTTTGAATATGGGATCAGGTTGGGATAAAATTGAGAATGCTCTTTGGAGAGTACAACATGGTGCACTTTCTGGCTATTCGGCTAAACATATTCTTCTAAAGATTGGGACTAATAATTTGGATGAAGATACAAATGAGAACATCGTTGCTGGTATAATTAACTTAGCACAACAGATTATTATTTTACAACCAAAAGCAAAGCTAACCGTTTTAGGACTACTTCCTCGCAAAGCAATGGAAAGTAGAATACAAACAATCAACTCTCTTCTAGCATCTGAATGCAAGTGCTTTAGCATCCCTTATGCAGAAATAGGTTCTGTATTATTAGATAAATCCGGTAAAACAATCAACGAGGCATGGTTCAAAGATGGACTTCATCCCAACACCATAGGATACCAGAAACTAGGTAAGCAGCTTAAAAAAGTGCTTGAGTAATCACAGAACTGTAACTCCGGTGCAACATCTTTGAAATTTGATATCTATTACTTTGTAGTGTAAAAGCAGAAAACAAACACATGAAATTCAAACCTTTTTTTTCTTTATTATTGAGCTGTTGCTGTACAATGTCGGCACAAGTAAAGCTACATTCGCATAACGATTATGAGCAAGCAATACCTTTTTATTTAGCCTATGAGCATAAGTTTGCCTCTATAGAAGCAGATATATTCCTTGTAAACGGTGAATTATTTGTTGCTCATGACAAAGAAAAGATAGATTCCGCACGTACTTTTAAAGCACTTTATCTTGATCCGATTGTTGAATTAATGCAAAAGCAAAACAATCATATTTACTTAGATAATAATACCTCATTACAACTATTGATCGATTTAAAAACAGATCATGAAAGTACACTCCCTGTTCTAGAGAGTCAATTACTCAAACATAAAGAGTGTTTTGATATTAACAACAACTCGAATGCTGTAAAGATTATTATTAGCGGATCAATACCTCCGGCTGAACTTTTTGAAATATACGATCCTATTATATTCTTTGATGGTCGTCCACAGCGTAGCTATACAGAAAAACAGCAGAAACGATTAGGAATGATTAGTGATTCATATGCCAATCATGCTAAATGGCCTGGATTTGGCGCAATATCTGACATTGATAAACAAAATATAGAAACCTTCGTTTCCAAAGCACATGAGATGAATATTCCGGCACGCTTTTGGGGTTGTCCAGATAATCAAGCTGCATGGGATGCATTTATCGAACTTAAATTCGATTTCATCAACACGGATAAAATACAAGAACTACGAGAATATATTGATACAAAGAAGTAACTATATTTTTTAAATAAAAAGACCTCTTACCTAATAAAAAGCTTGATGCTGTATTAGACAAGAGGTCTTCTTTTATCTTATTTGTTAGCAATAAAATAGAGTTGCTTTTCTATCAGTTCTACTTTCTTCATGTGGTACCCCGAAGCTCGAGCAACTTCGATAGGCACAGTATAGATATATCTAATTTCCATGGCACGATGATGATCAAAATCAACTTTCATACTTGGAGCGTAGGGTTTCATTTTATCCGTCATCGCCATCATCTTATCTGCATATGTCTGCTCTAGTCCCACCCCTACAGCTTGAGCTCCTTTTATAACTTCAAGCATCAAATCATACACCATCTTCCGGGAAAATTCGTTGAGCATTAACTGATCTGTCAAAGTATTTAACACAACTGTAGGACCATTGAATGCAATATTCCAAACTAGCTTTTCCCAACGCGCTCGTTGCAAATTATTAGATAACTTAGCAGGAATACCCGATTCGTTGAAGTCGGAAATAGCTCTCAACAACATCTTATTGCATTCAAAATTGTAAGTCCCAATCATTATGCGACCTAAATCTAGATGTTTAATAAGGCCCTTTCCTATTTTGGTTGCAGCAATAAAAGCTAATGCTCCGCAGACATTTAAGTTTGGCAACCAATTTACAAGATCGTGCTCTACTCCTAATCCGTTTTGTATCATTATAACGATACTATCTCGATGTGTAATTTGTGGGAGATAATCTTTTAGAATCTCGTTATGAGTTGTTTTTAACGCAACTAGAACCACATCACACTTAGGCATTTCAGCAATATCATGATATATATTAGGTTGCTCAAGTTCAAAATTGCCGTCACATGATTCGATTTTAAGGCCATAGCTCTTTACATGATCATAATCACTATGCAACAAAAAATGCACATCTTTATGATGCTGAGCTAATTTGGCACCATAATATCCACCAATTGCACCGGTACCGATAACTGCATATTTAATTTCCATGGAGTAAAAGTATATCCTCTTTTATGTATTTCTACAAAAATAGAGTTTGTATGTAAGATGATAAAGAAAAAGCTTTAAATATTTCAGTTGAAAAGTAAACATTTTATTCATATTTAAAATTATAAATATATTACCACACTTCAATAACAACTTAATACATACACTATGACTAAAAACTTCATGCCTCTTTTAGGTTTACTATTTCTAGCTAATACCGTAAATGCAAACACAACCAAAAGTATAGATTGTACAGAGACGTATAAATCTATGCTTACAAATAATTCATCAACCGATCCGTATTCAGAAATAAGTAATACTAGCACAAATGAACAAAAACTATCTATAGCACGACAATTGTCGACACAACATTATTTCTCTGTACATGAAATAAGACAATTAACAACAACAATTACCTGTGAAGAAACTAA